>NZ_QRHU01000025.1:0-31036 GCF_003470945.1 Collinsella sp. AM23-17
TTGGTGCGCAGGAAGGGCTCCGGGTCGGCGATGGAGTTGTCGTTGTGGCTCTCCGCGGCGTAGTGGACGATGGCGTCATGGCCCGGGACGATGCGGTCGAGCAGCTCGGCGTCGCAGATGTCGCCCACCACGAGCTCCACGCGGTCGGAGGGCAGGCCCGCGATGTTCTCGGGGTTGCCGGCGTAGGTCAGCTTGTCCAGGACGGTGACGTGCACCTCGGGGTGGTTGTTGACCACGTAGTGCACGAAGTTGCTGCCGATGAAGCCGCAGCCGCCAGTGACGATGATGTTCTTGGGTTCGAAAATCTCAGACATGAAAATCCAATCTGAAGCATGTACAGCTTCTTTAGTATGCCGCAGGAAGTGACGCCGCGACGCTATTCAACAAAACTATCGGACATTTCGGCATGCGATAAGAGCCATAACCTTCGCAGAATTACCTCCTGTACAAAACGCCTCCGAAATGCAGTCTTTGTCGTAGTGAAAAACCGAATCCCCAGCTATTTCACGTAAGTACTTATAGAAGAAATCCTCCCAGCTTTTATACTTCTCACTGTTTACAAAGGCTTCTGGGGTTTCCAAAACCGTCTTAACATCTAGCCCTGAAATTACGCCGGAGCTCAGTAGAAGCCACTCGAATGATTCGGGAAGACAAACCGTAACAGTATCGCGGTGAATGTCTTGCAGCTTAAGGACGCGGTCCGCATAGCACCCAAATGCCGCCCCGTCCGCGACAACAAACACGCGATCGTCGAGATGCTGATCCAACCAGCGCAAAATCGCGCTGTTCGTCATGGCCGAAGTGCAGGTAAGCTCACTGTCAGCGAAATGCCGTTCAAAGAACTGGAAACCAGACTTACTGTCCTCGCATAGAAGGATAGAAAAGTCCTGTTTTGGCGCCGACCGGGAAATAGCATAACGATGATTCCCGCGATCTTGATAAACAGGGACGAAAGAATGGTATTTTCCGCTCGTCTTAATCTTGTAAATCTCATCCACGCTATACGGAAGATTGGGGAAATCAGCCCTTGAGATCAGCACGAAATAATTCGAGGAATACAGCACATGATGGGCAAACTCATCAGAATGGATCTCTTTTAAGCCCTCATCGACAAATACAATCGAGTCATGAACGGACGAAAGCTGGTTTCGCCAATCATAATCGGTCAGGGCGACACAGGGACAATCGCATTGCAAGGAAACGCCCGACTGCTCGCCCGTTCGCATGTAGTCTGCGACCATGTCAAACAGTGTCGTCTTACCCGTGCCGCTATCGCCACGCACAATAGTGATGTTCCGCTTGATGGTAAATGTGTACTTGGTTCCCCTGCGGCGGGAAATCTTAACGAGATGCGAACCGTTCATAAGCAGTACCTACAGATACGGGATCGACTCGTGAATCAAATCGGCCATGCTGTGAACGATTCGGCCGCTATTCACGACTTTAATTTTAAAATCCTCGCGACCAAAGTCCATCACATGATAGAGATTCACAACGAGCTTGCGGCCTTTCGCCATGTCGAGAATCCACTTGGCACAGTTGTCACCACAGGTAGAAGCGTTAAAAATATGCTTACGATCAAATCTCATAAGCAGCAGCGTTTTCACGCCACCAGAAAGCTGGAGTGGGGAGATGGATCCAAGCACAGGGCTTTCGATGACGTTTTCGGAGACAACAACCGATCGATCGACATCTTTAATTATCGAGACTGCATAGGGATCCGTAATCCAAGAAGACCGGTAAGAGTTTTTGAAATATGTCGCTGTGTTGTAAATCGCTTCTGGCATATCGCCAAAGTAGACGCTTAACACATCCACTCCCAATCATATTGTCTTTATGGTCAACGTAATCATAACGAAAGGGGCCACCAGATAAACGGTGACCCCTAAAGAAAACAAGCTTGCGCTAGTACTCGCGCGGGCTGTTGACGATCTCGCCGGCGGCGACCTTCTTGAGGTGCTGCCCGTAGACCGACTTGCCGTAGGCCTTGGCCGCCTCCTCCAGCTCGGCGGTCGTGATCCAGCCGTTCTCCCAGGCGATCTCCTCGGGGACGGACACCGGCAGGTCCTGGGAGTGCTCCACGGCGCGGACGAACTCCGCCGCCTCGTGGAGGCTCTCCATGGTGCCGGTGTCCAGCCACGCGTAGCCGCGGCCGAGGGTCACCACGGACAGCGTCCCCTCCTCCAGGTACATCTGGTTGAGCGTGGTGATCTCCAGCTCGCCGCGGGCCGACGGCTCGACCTCATGCGCCTTGGCGGCCACGTCGCCCGGGTAGAAGTACAGGCCGGTGACGGCGTAGGAGCTCTTGGGGCACTCGGGCTTCTCCTCGATGGAGACGGCCCTCCCCTCGCCGTCGAACTCCACGACGCCGAAGCGCTCGGGGTCGTCCACGTGGTAGCCGAAGACCGTGGCGCGGCCCGACTCGGCGTTCTGGACGGCGCGCGTCAGGTGGCGCGACAGGCCGTTGCCGTAGAAGATGTTGTCGCCGAGCACCAGCGCGCACGGCTCTCCGCCGATGAAGTCCTCGCCGATGGTGAAGGCCTGCGCCAGGCCGTCGGGGCTGGGCTGCTCGGCGTAGGACAGGTTCACGCCGTAGCGCGAGCCGTCCCCGAGCAGGCGCTCGAAGTTGGGGAGGTCCGTCGGCGTGGAGATGACCAGGATGTCCCGGATGCCCGCCAGCATGAGGGTGGACAGCGGGTAGTAGATCATGGGCTTGTCGTAGACCGGCAGCAGCTGCTTGGAGGTCACGAGCGTGAGCGGGTACAGGCGCGTGCCGGACCCGCCGGCGAGGATGATGCCTTTCATAAAAATCCTCTCGATTGACAATCGTTGAGCAAAAGCCGCTGATTACAGATGCATAGTTAATTAAATTATACGCACCGGCAGCAACCTCCCCGTCTTCTTATTTAAATCGGACAGCAGAAACACGCAACTCTTTCTGCATTTCTAGCGAGGCAACAAATGAAAAAGTACAATGAGCAGTGTCCAACAAACGAAAGGCAAACAATGCGAGTCGAAACAACCGGAGTATGCAGAGGAAACTGGAAAATCTACCAGCAGCTTAAGATTGAAGGCATCCATAAAGGCTCCAGCGTAACAGCCCAGGCGGCTACAGACGATAACCGCTGCTTGCCTTTATCCCTCCTAAAATTCCGGGACAATAGCTGTGATTCGAACTCATACGTCCTTGTAATCCCCGATCCCGATGCTCGCGCAATCAAAATTGAGTTTAGCGAAATCGGCAAAGACGGTCGTAACCTGAGCAGCGACTCCCTTTCGCTCAATTGCAAGAACATCAAATGGGAGTCGCGTCTTAACTACAAAATTAAACCTGACATGTGCAGCAAACTCAGAAATTACGATGACGTTTCAGAGTTTGAGATGGCGACGATTGATTTTTGGCAGTGCATCGAAGATTCAAACGAGTATATCCTGAGGTGCACGGTTAGAACACCGTACCGCAACGACTCGCAAATCAAACTTCGCTGCCTCGATCGGTTCCTCAATGAGGTTGAGCTGAGCATAGTCAACTTCGGCTCAAATGTAACGAGTGTTGGATTTACATCCGAGAAAAAACAACTTGAAACACAGCTCTCGATCCGCATGCCAAAGGCGTTTGATCGTTACTACTTTATAATTGGCGATCAAAATCACCCTTCATTCAGTGCATTTGACTGCTTAACGCCTGATAAATTAGGCTTGCTTCTTGAGGAGACCAACTTCCTCTTTACCCATGCGCAGTTTGACCCTGAATACCCCGAATGGTTTACAGAGCATAAGGCAACCATTGGCGCACTGGAGAAGCAGAGAAAAATCGTCTTCAATAGCGCTCCGAAATTCAGCATCATTGTCCCTCTTTACAACACGCCCATTTCGTTTTTTAACGATATGGTCGAATCCGTAAAAAACCAGTCTTATGCAAACTGGGAGCTCCTCCTAGTTAATGCAAGCCCTGACAATCAGGAACTAAAGGCTCGCGTTGAGCAGGAAACAGCCCGCGACAACAGAATTAAGTCAATTAATCTTACCGAAAATAAGGGTATTTCCGAAAACACAAACGCAGGCGTTGCCGTAGCTTCGGGCGATTTCGTTAGCTTCTTTGACCATGACGACATTCTTGAACCGGACTTGTTGTTCTCATATGCCGAGGCAATTGAAAACAATAATGGCGTCGATCTTCTTTATTGTGATGAAGATAAACTCATGCCCGATGGAAAGTTAGCGCAGCCGTTCTTTAAGCCGGATTTCAATATCGATCTGCTCAGAAACAATAACTATATCTGCCACATGCTTACCATCCGTAAGTCCCTGCTAGACACTCTAGAGCCGAACACAAAAGAGTTCGATGGAGCACAGGATCATAATCTGACTCTCCGCGCCGTGGAAAAGGCAAGGAAAGTTCATCATGTTGCGAAGGTTCTATACCACTGGCGCCTAAGCGAGACCTCCACCGCAGCAAATGCCGATAGCAAGCCGTATGCCACTATCGCAGGTATCAAAGCGGTCCAGAGTCATTTGGACAGGCTTGGGCTCAATGCGAAGGTCGAACAAGCGCGTCGTCCCTTTACATATAAAGTAACCTACGCTGTGCCAGATTCCCACCCACTCGTGTCAATTATCATCCCGACTAAAGACCACGCCGACATTCTGAACAACTGCATTACATCAATTGTTGAGAAATCAACGTACGACAATTACGAGCTCGTCATAATCGAAAACAACAGCACAGAAAAGGTGACGTTCGATTATTACGATAAGTTGCAAGCAAAATATCCTGACATCGTTCGTCTTGTAACTTGGGAACACGAATTCAATTTCTCCAAGCTCATGAACTTTGGCGTTGCTCACGCCAAGGGCGACTATCTCTTGCTATTGAATAACGATACTGAGGTAATTACGCCCAATTGGATCGAGACCATGCTTGGCATCTGCGCACGTGAGGATGTTGGCGCAGTCGGTGCAAAACTCTACTATCCCGACAACACCATTCAGCACGCGGGCCTATGCGTCACTGGCGGCGTGGCGGGACATCTTTGCCAGAGCATGCCAAGGAATAATTGGGGCTACTTTGCACTCAACGATGCGCAACAAGACTTCAGCGCTGTCACTGCAGCTTGCATAATGACCAAGCGTAGCGAATATGAGAAAGTCGGAGGTTTCACCGAAGAGCTTCAAGTTGCATTTAATGATGTTGACTTTTGCTTAAAGCTACGCGAGATTAACGACCTGATCGTATACACGCCCGAAGTCGAGCTCTATCACTACGAGTCGATTTCTAGAGGCGTTGAAAACAATACGGAAAAGCAGATTCGGTTCCACAAAGAAGTCGCATACATGAATTATCGCTGGGCAAAATACTATGTCGAAGGCGATCCGTACATTAACCCAAATTTCAGCGTGGGAGAACCCGGAAATCGCTACTATCATTTATAAAGTGTTAGCTTAATTCTGCGCTTTCTAATTTTAACCTTATTAAAATGCGACTAATAGATAAGGGAATCGAGGGTCAACCCTCGATTCCCTTACTATGAATAATTGCATTCCATACATGATATACAGTTAAGAAGCGTTTGTGATTCGATACACAAGCAGGCGTTGATTCCGCATGCTGGCCAGAATCCGCATCATTCCAAAGGCGTATTTAAAACCCAGCCCCACTGTGGTATAGCGGTAGTGTGGTAGTAGTTCAGCCACCAAGCAAGTGATGTTGTCCTGATGTAACCGATGTTATCCATAACCATACCGTTTCCGATATAAATAGCAATATGGCCCCAGCGGGCACCAGCACTTGTATGAGTATGCGTAGGGACCGCAACGATCATTCCAACTTTAAGCTGAGATATATCTCGGCTGTAACACCAATTCCAGAACATGTCGCATGCGTCGCCGTTGGGATATGACCCCAGCACGGGGTAAAACACATGGCTAACCCACTCCGAGCACAGTCCCGCCCCAGGAGAAGGAACGCTATGGCAACGATTAACGATCTGGGACTGCAAGGAGGCGCGCGCGGAGTGCTCAGGCTCCACCCAAGCACCTGAGGCATTAAAGAAATACTCGGAGTCTCCAATTCTGTTCCAGCCATTTACCATTTGTCCAGAAGACATAAGGTAGTACCACGTTCCATCATCATCGAGGAACCAGCCAGTATTCATAGCTCCGGATTCGTTGTCGAGGTGATACCACCTACCGTCAATGAATCGCCAACCGCGCTGCAGAACCCCATCTGAGTCTGTGTAAAACCACACCTGTGCAGCTGAGGACCAATACCAGCCAGCGACAGGCTTTCCCTCGGGATCCCTGAGCTTAATTCCACCCGCGCCGTCCTTGACGCCCGAAAGCACAATCGCACCACTGCTGCACGCATAATATACGTTTTCATCTTGTGAGAAGACCCAAGTGTTGCACTTTAATGCACCGCCGCTATCCGGATCCAAATAATAAATGGAGCCATTTACAGTTTGAAATCCTTCCAGCATGGCGCCATTATTATTGGGGTCTAGCAAATACCAGCTAGAACCATTGTAAAACCACCCGGTACGAATCTCTCCCGATGCGTTGGAGCAATACCATGCCCCATCGTTAATAAACCAACCGGAGCTCATAGAACCGGATTCGGAAAAATGATACAAAGAGCCGTTAACAAGCCTAAAGCCCGTAGCCATTAATCCAGAAGGCTCAAGCCAGTACCAAGTATTGCCAAGGAGTAACCACCCGGTCTGCATAGCGCCCGAACTGTCCAAATAGTACCAGCTATCATCAATTAAAACCCAGCCGGTCTTCATTGAACCCGATGTCTCGTCAAGGTAGAACCAGCGCCCACCGGTGGCAGCCCATCCCTTCAAATGTGCACAGGAGTTAGAAAATAAATGCCAGCCATCGTTCAAGTATTTCCAGCCAGTAGCTGCATAACCTTCGGAATCAAAATAATACTCCGCCCCTCTAATGGACAGAAAACAGTTTGACGGCCAACCACCAGCCTCATATCTCCACCACCATTTACCGTTTTGGTAGGCCCAAGAACCAGGAAGAGCGATGTTATTATCAGAGGAACGAACGATCTGGAACGACAGTTGAGAGGTAACGCCGGCGTAATTCCCTAGCCCATTCACTCTTATAGTGGCGCAGCCAGGGGCAACATTATCTGAATACGTGACTTCATAATCGATTCCGCTTGCTAGCACAGAACCGCTGGCAGTCAAAACAGAGACATCAGGAGTAATCACATCGCCAGTATATTCATATATCGACGAATCGATAGATGCTTTGAAATTATCGGAATCCAAAGTCAAACGATCGCTACCTGATGTCCCAAATGCTTCCTGACCCGATTGAACCAAAGAGCCATCAGTGCCTTCAGCCACGCAATCTTCAGTTAATGAAAATGCGATTGCGGGCCATAAAAGAGAGATGAAACAAATAGATGTTAGACAAACCACGCTGATTAAACTCAGATGTCGATTTTTCATCATTTTTCTCTTCTCGCCAAATCAAATTAACCTTTGAATATCCAGATGCAGTCGACCCAGAGATGCAGTTCCCAAATTAATTAATATGCAAGACAACTCGCTTGATACGTTGCACCAGATAAAACGATAAGACACTCAACATAGGGATTGTCTATTTGTTAGACAATCCACAACCAGCAGTCGAGCGCGATCAATGGTGCACAAACTTAGGAGCCCTAATGAGGGATAGCCGAAGGAACTGAATCAAACCATGTATTGAGCTCATTCATGATCAGACCTTTTCTCAAGCTCTTTTTCGAGCAGGGCAATCCTATGAGTAAGGTTTTTGATCGCCAAAACATGACGACTCGCGGCAACGCTAAGAGACAGAGAGATTGCAAGCAACAGCACGATTGCACCCAAAAAAAGGAAATTGGCCGGGTTGACAAACCCAATAGCTGTTGAACAACTATAAATAATCTGAGGACATAAATCACAGATCAAGGCCGCCATACACATCAAAATCCACAGCAAAGAGTACTTAAGAAGCATCTTTCCGTTGGACACGAGACGTAAAACATAGACGAGGAATCCGCCGAAAAAGAGGGCCGCACCAATCCTCAAAATAAGATTCATTATTTGTCTCCCCTATGAACCCAGCACACAAGGACAATGGCTAACGTAACCTTGACCATATAGTAGACGGAAGAGAAGCCCCCGATAGATGAACGTCCACCTTGGCGCTCATTCATCTTTACAGGCGCTTCCATAACGGGAAGACCAAGCTTCATAGCCAAAGCAATCGACTCTGGCTCCGGGTAGTCATCAGGATAACTCTTGCAGAACAGGTCGATAGCATCTTTATTGCAGGCCCTAAAGCCAGAAGTGGGATCGGTGACCACCTTACCCGTAAGCAACTCGAGCAAAAATGAAAGCCACCTGATTCCAACACGACGCATAAAAGTTGATTGAAAACCATCAGTCTCAACCAGAAATCGAGAGCCTATCGCCAAACTCGCACCGCTCTCAATCAGCTTTACAAGCTCAGGAATATAAGAAGGATCATGTTGGCCATCGCCGTCAACCTGAATGTCGATATCATAGCCAAATCTCTGGGCATATTTATGGCCCGCTTGGACCGCTCCACCGATACCAAGGTTCTGCGGCAAATCCAATATGTTGATACCATGCTCTCGACAAAGCTCAAGCGTTGTATCTTGTGAGCCGTCGTTGATTACGACATAGTCATAACCCGCAGCTTTTATAGCTGCAACGGTATTGAGAATGCACTCCTGTTCGTTATAGGCAGGAATTATTACGAGAACACGCAGATGTCCTTTTGAACATGTCGTTGAAGTAAAAGACAATCGAGATTCATCCATTCCAAAAACAGTTGGCTCTTAGCGACGCCCAAAGAATTTGCGACTCTTACAGTCCAACGCATAGCTTAACTCAGACTTAAGTTTACTTTATCCTGTCTAACCATTAGGAAGTTACATCTCAAGCTTAGATATTTAGCTTGCTCAACTAGGGCACACATGGAGTCCCCATCCATCACCGCAGGAAAAGGACCCCTTGCAGTTCTGCCTCAAATACGGGGCGCATGTCCTGAGCGAACCCTCAACGCCGTCCCATTCGATCCAATCGAATCCAACTAATTGCCCACTCCTACTATAACCATGACCTATATCGCTAATTTAGAAAAAACGGATATACAGAAGCTCGAACATCACAAAATACAGCAGCGCAAATGGAGCCCCGAGCATAAAGGCTGTAACTTTAGCCTTCACCTCCTCATCGCAGTAAATAGGGAACCTGAGCAATAGACAGGCAAAAGGTATTATCAAAGGTATGAGATATCGCGCTTGGACACCCGCAACTGTCTGGCTTCCAACTCCTGTAAAAGCGATGTATAGAGCCAAAGCAACTAGGTGGCAAGTAGCAAGAACCAGGAATAGAGTCCAAACAATTCCGCAACGGCTAAGCTTTATTTTAGTATCTTTTTCATTATCAATAATGCAAATAGCTTCAAACAGCATGATGGGGAGATACGAAAGCCATGGGAACAGATTAGACACGTCCCCAAGATAAGCCATATTCGTTGATATTGAATTGAGAAACGCCGGGGTCAGCATCGATCCAAAAACGAAATTCGAGATTACAGCTATAGTTCCAACTGGATTTGCAAGCACTCCCGTCGTTTGACCAGCCGTAGAGACTTCGGAGCCACCACGTGCATCAGAAATATTATTTACGACAGATGAGAAATATGGCGTCAAGAAAGATAGGATCATAATGGCACAAACGAATAGAGCAGTACCAATCAAGATACGTCTTTGCTTGCTTGAAACATATTTATTTGCAGGAATTAAAAGCGCAAGTCCAAATAAGGGAAAATAAATCGCTTTAGCTGCAAACCCGATTGCAAAAGATAGTAGAAATGCGAAGAACGTTTTAGCAGAAATATCCTCTTCAGAAATAAGCATCTTCAACAAAAGAGCTGTTCCTAGCAAACTGAACGATATCACACAGGGATCATACGAGTAACTGGCTGCCATTAACACAGCAGACGGGAACAACGCAATACAAGTGAAAAGACATTTTCTGCAAGGGGCTATACGAATTGCGATTCCGCAGATAACTGCATACGCAAACAAATTAAAAATTTTACCCAATGCAAATTTGATAGAGAATGGGAGATGAAGCAAGCGACCCAAACAAAGGCCGATAGATGAAGGAATATAGGCAATTTTAGAAAGAGCCACACTATCAAAACAATTAAAACGTTCGATACCTTCAGCTAAATCATTTTTATCAGCCTCTCTGACCAATTGCTCAACAGAGCCACGGTTAAACTCTCTTGTTTCATCTATTGGGTACTTACCCAAAGCTGCATCCAAACTAAAGCCGTCCCCCATATAAAACTGCTCGACTATCATTCGGTCAGAATTTGTTATTTCAGCATTTGTGAGGTAGGAAAAACTGTTTGCATTTCCATAGTGGACCTCATCATCCCATGTCAAAAAATTTGTAACGGGAAAGCAAATAATTACGGATAGACCAATTGAGACAATGCATGCGAAAGCGAACAGTTCGGGCTTCAGATAAGAAATGCCCCCATTAATAGCAATCAATCCGATCAAAACCGTAATGGGCAAAGCAGACGCGAACAACACCGTCTTTGACTTATCGAGCGGAATGCCAATAAAAGCGATTAAAACAGCAAAGCCAACAAAAACCGCCAAATAAAAGAAACACTTCTTAGCATCAGTTTTCTTAACCGAGGTTACGAAGCTCTTCATCAGGCCATAGCAAAGCTCAATTCCCTGGAACGCTAAAACTAAATGAAAGCATATAACCAGACCTGAGATATTCCATGCACCAAGACCGAAGGGGCCAAACGTCTTCGCGCCAGCCAATATGATGAAAACTAGCAGAAAGCTGCTGAGGATACTGGACGCGACGAGAACGGTTATCTGACGAATAGCATCACCGCTCGACTGTGATTTCGGTTGCAAATATAAGCACGCAACAGCAACGACATCGCAAAAGAGTTCAAGAATGAATAGATTTAAATTCTTATAGTGCAATGATGTCGCGACAGCTAACAAAAGAAGTCCCAGCCCAAAGATGGCAAGCGCGTACTCGCTTTTCTTAATTGCAGGATTATTCAAAACGTGCATCTCCAACTAAAGACAAAATCGAATAGGATAAGTCGACAATAACAAATTCGGGTCTTAGATCCAACTTCACTCAAAAGCTAAGTAAAAGCCAGCCAAGTATCACTTAGCAAATACAAAACGCCTTCTCGACATCTATAGCAGTGGCGTCCCAGCTATATCGATTTTCAACAAGGGCCCTAGAGTTTCGAGACTGTAGAGAAAGCAGCTTTCGATCATCAAAAAGCCTGCATAATGCCGAAACCACCTCATCAGATGACATGGACTGAATTATCGTGCCGTAGCTATCATCTGGAATAAGCTCGTGCGCGCCTCCCACATCTGTTACCACAGCAGGCGTTCCGCAAGCTGAAGCCTCAAGAAGTACCGTCGAAAAGCCTTCGGACCGAGTTGGAAGACAAAGCACATCTGCTTGCTGAAGTAAGGAGGAAATGTCCTCTGCGCTACATCTCCCAAGCCAAAACAAGTTCGACGAACAGGCTTCCTTGACTTCATTGGCCAGCGGACCATCCCCTGCAAGAACAAAACAAATATCACGCTTGGTAATATCCTTTGCGCGAGCTGCCTCAATAATTGAATAAATTCCCTTTTCAGGAATAAACCGCCCAACAAAAGCCACAACTAAAGATGATTGAGGGACACCTAATTCTGATCGGAAATCTCTACCCGAAGAGATGCTCCTATAAATTGAAGCATTGATTGAGTTCGATATTACGCCCTTTGCACCGATATTAAAATGCTGAAGCCATTCAACGCTTTTAGAAGAAATCCCATAGAAATCAGGTTCAAACGTCTTTACGCGATCAGTAATCCAATCCTCATATCGGCGCACAAAATAATCAAGGAATGGCTGATTGAAAGAAAGATACGCTGAACCATGGTCGAGAACGACGGCCCTAGTGTTATGATCCACAGCAAACTTCAGCCCTTCGAGTGAGAGGGGGAAAAGCCTCGTGTTGATAAGTACGCCGTCCCACTCATAATCATCAAGGCTTTGCAGGAGCCGGTAATAATCGCCGGTTTTTTTGGGAAGAGGAAGCCTTCCATCAAGCAATGAAATACATGGAAGCCGAATTATCTCGAGACCGTTTTCGACTGAATGACCGACTCCTACGCGCATTGAATCATTAGTAACGATAACCACCCTGTCGCCGCGGGCAGCTAGGGCATGAGCGAGACCATCGACAAAATTACCAATTCCACTAAGTTGCGGGTGATAATGATGGGTGAAAATACAAATAGAAGAACTCATTACATAACCTCATCTGGTAAAGATTTCATATCCTTAATTCTGCGCAGTCCAGACTTCACCATCCCCAAAGTCAAGCAGAAGAGGAAGATGGGTATGTCGATTTTCCGGCTCCGGAATTTTCTTCCATTCGCCATACATCGTTGTAAGATATTTATCCGTCATACGAGGAACGGGGAATTCACTGCCTTCGAAAACCGCACTGCTCAGAGGGAAAATCTCTGAAAAAGGCACTGGCGCCATATTCGGCCAGCTTAACGTCAGACAATAATCAGAGACCTCACCCGTATTTGAGTCGGCAATACAGGAGTCGAACAAATCCTGGTAAGAGCATGCGCCTCGAGAAACCAGTCGTTCCACTACGTGTATAGCAGAACAACCAATTTGCTCGAGTTGTCCAAGGAACCCTTTATGAGGGACAACAATGGAAGAAGAGTGATATAAATAAGCTCTTTTCTGTGCAATTGATGCAGTTCGGACTTGTTTTGCACGAAGGCGTTTATCTGTATAGAGCTGGTCATATGGAAAGATGTCGACAAAAATACCCATCGAACTGGAAGCCTCTCGAGCCTCCTGATTCTCGAAGCGAGTTTCATCGCGATACACCTTAGCAAACATCGCAGCATAGCCAATAGTATTCCGCGATGTATGGAGCGAATATCCTTCCGGTAAACCATCCTCGGCTAAAGAGCAAAAGCGGTCATAGTCTGAACGCATCATTCCGATATCTATATCATCATCCCAAGGGATAAACCCCCTATGACGCATTGCTCCTAAACATGTTCCGCCATCAAGCCACCACCTGATGCCGTGCTTAGAGCAGAATGCAGCGACAACCTGAAGGATATCCAATTCAGTGTTTTGAAGCTTTAATAGCGCGTGAGCTTTAGACATCATCGGCCTATCTCTTTTCCCCAAACCATTCTTGCGTCTGTTTCCCCAAAACAAAAGACTGATAAATAAGGCAAATAGCATTGGATATAAGCGCCGTTACAGTAGGGCCATTTAAGCCAAACAACACTTGCGCGGGAGCCATGACAGCAACAGCACTGATTAAGGACAATATGCTGCCAACAAATACCCCTCGGTAGTTATCAAGAGAAACCAGCAAATCGTTGACAAACCAAGCAATGCCAGTCAAAAAGGCACAAGCCAACATAGGCTGAAGGAGATCAGAATGTTTGGCTATTCCAGCGCCATAAAACAAAGACAGCAATAATTTGCCGAAAAAGAAAAGCGCAACTGCTGATATGACGCCGACAAATAAAATACCGGCAAGTATTTTACCTATAAGCGTAAAAAAGGACTTTTCCCTAGAATAGTAACGCTCTACTAAATAACCTAATAAAGGATTATAGATATACGTCGCACCCATTTGGATAATTGCCACGGGAGCAGCAACTGATGCATAAATGCCTAGAGCAGAATCTCCGAATGTATAAGATAAATACTGCCTTGGAATATTCGGCGCCGCAGAAGCAGCAATGCCGCCCAGAACGATGGGCAAACAGCCACATAGGAAAGCTCTGACCTTCGCTTGGGTAATTCCAAGTTTGATTGCAGAGATTCGATTTGATCTCGGATAATCGTAAATAACATCGATACCTATAGTCACTACCGTCATTAGCAACAATGCACCTTCGAGGCTATTTAACAGCCCAAAGACAACAATGAACGAAAGGAGAGAACCAATGCCCTGCATTATGAGGGATTTCCCAATATAGTCCATCCTATGGCCAACCTGATCATTGGCATGCATGACATCAATAACTAAGCCGGCGGTTTTATAGAGAGCATACAAAAGAACAGCAGGCACCGTATCAATACGACACGTCGCAATGGAATAGACGGCCAACATTGCAAACGCCATAAACGTAGTAAAGAAACGAAAAGTCAGGTATTCACCAGCAGAGTTTTTCCTTTCAACATCTGCAATTTGTACCGTGTACATCCTGTATTGGGCCAATTGAGAAAACATGTTGAAAATAGACATAGCAAGGGAATAAATTCCAGCAGCACTATATCCATCAGACAGTCGAACGACCAATATAGTGATTAGCCATTGACAGCCTAAATTCGTCAACGAGCCAACGGTATTCCAGAACATATTGTGTTTAATCGAAAGAGTCTTCTCTGTGGCTTCCACAAATATAAGCGCCCTTCTGAACAAGTCGCGATTCGGATACGAAGCTATTTTGCTTCTTTAATCATGTTTAAAATCAAAAGAAACAGCCAATTCGGTACAAGTCGCATAACGATTTCAGCTTTAGCAATGGACGGGCAAGCTCGTCGATATTTAAGCAAGCCAATTATGGAGCGTCGCTCTCTTGCATCGGCGAACCCCATTATTTCCTTTAGGTGCGGTGAATCAGGAAATCTTTCGGCAAATTGCTTAGCTGTATCAACCCTGTTTTTAACTCTTGTTAAATACCAATCATCTTTTGAAGCAACACCCGCAAGGAATCCAGTTTCATTCCCGCCATGTCGACGATACTTAACCAAGGGAGTCGTTGTAAAACTGCACTTCCCCAGTTCGCTGCAGCCCAATGTCAACCACAAATCATGTGCAGTGGATTCCGGAAAGGGAATCATCGACTTAGCAGCACTCGCATCTAGCATGAGAGCCATACCAATGCCGTAGCATACACTTGCAGCCTGAATAGTAATATCCTCTCCGGAGCACCAATTTACTTCAGGCGAATTTGGATGAGCTTTTCTGTAGCTCTCTACCAGCATGTTTCCGTTTTCGTCGATTACCGATCTATCGCAAACATCAAGAATTGAGCCTTCTTCTAGCATATGGTTGAGCGAAACTTGAACTCTGTTAGGCTCCCAAATATCATCTTGATCGCAAAATACTACGTAATCCCCTTCTGCCAAAGAGAGTAGTGCCTCGAACGATTTGACATAACCGAGATTTTTATCGCCATGATAATAACGATAGGCGTTTTTCTTTATATGCTCTTGGATAAACCCCTCTAAAGAGGCCGATTCGGGGCAGTCATTTCTGACCAAAAGCGTAACCGGAAACGTTTGTTCATCAATCGAATCAAGTTGAGCGGCGAAAAACTTAAGATCAGGTTTATATGCTGAAAGAAGTACGCATACGCCTGTACCATTTCCCTTTTCTATTTCCAAAAATCCTCCCAAAGTCATGTTTTCAAGATTAGCAAAGCAATCATTAGAGATTTAAGGTGTTGTTTATTACGCTCAAAAAAGACAGGAGAAGGCTCGGCCTTTAGATAATACATGGCGGCAAATTGAATGGTGCTCCCGTAATTTTTAACACCAACACCGACATCTCGCCCCCCTAGAGGGAGCGAGATGGTTGGCTTTTCAAAATAATCTGAAAAGGAAGCTCGTAGAGAATTAAAATCCTGCGCACCGGAAGTGCATACAGTTTATGACTGCCTTCTCATGAAACCGCTTGCCAAATCAAAGCACCTCAATTGGAAAAGAGTCCCTTAAGAATCAGTGTCTTTCTCCCACCTTTAAAGACACTTGTCCAATATCAATAGGTAACAACCTTTGTTCCATAAGGTATGTTATCGTAAATCCATTTTGCGTTCAGGATCTCAAGGCGCACACATCCTGCAGAGGATGGAACGCCCATCGTGGGATCCATCACCCGGTTACTGTTGACGTAGTAGGGCGAAGAATGGAATAGATAATCACCGTAGAACTGTGTGTAGTAATAGCAAGTATATCCATGCCCAAAGGAGTATCCCTTTCCGTAGACTTGGTACTCCCCTATCACAGTTGGCGTACTGGCTTTTCCCGTCGAACATACATATCGACGGTTTAAGGACCAATTATTCCATGACCCAGTGTAGATGCTCGTGATACAACGCGACGTATCGACAAGTATCAGCCAATTTGTATTGCTTGAATAACTTTGAGCTTTAGCGTCCATATAGTCTGACACCCACGCGCCGTTAGCCATGAAGTAATTCCAGGATCCGTCCACAACGCGCCAGCCAGTAGCCATAGCCCCACTAGCATCAAGCCAATACCAGGTGCCGCCCAAATTGAGCCATCCCGTCTGCATATAACCAGACGAATTCAAGTAATACCAATATCCGTTAACGGCAACCCAACCGGTTTTCATAACGTAAGTAGATGGATCTAAATAGAACCAGGAGCCATCCTTGCTCAGCCAGCCAGATCGTGCATAGCCAGCGGTCTCATCAAAGAAGTACCATTTTCCGTTAACGTTCTGCCAGCCGACGCTCAAGGAGCCATTAGTCGGATCAGCATAGAAAATGCAGCCACCAAGCGTCACGAAACCGCGCGCTTCGACCAATTCGCCATCGCCGTTTGAAGTAAATAACTTCCCATTGCGCAATGTTCCGCACAACGAGCAGTCAGAACCAGCAAAAGCCTTAGACGGACCATCCTGAACCGAGTCAAGGACATCTACCCATTCACGACAAGCAACAGCGCCTGAGCCTTTTGCATAATAGCTTTTCCCATTTACAGAAAAATGCCCGAGCAGCATTTTGCCGTCGACGGCAGGATCAAGATAATAGTATTGGCTACCGTCCTTCAGCCAACCCGTCTTTACAATACCCGATGCATTAGATGGCTCAGCGTAATACCAGTCTCCATCGCTCATAAACCAGCCGAGTGACAGCGCTCCCGTTGAAGAAAAATGATACCGATTCGATCCGATGGAAAAAAAGCCGGTAACCATTCTATTGTCATTTGCGATATCGAGCCAATACCAAGCGCCGTTCACCGAACGCCAGCCCGACGCAAGTGCGCCGGAACCGTCTGCGTAATACCAGTCCGTACCATCAAACGCCCAACCAACAGCCATTGCACCGGAATCCGATAAATAATAACGTGATGAGCCAACGGAAACGATTCCCCTAGACATAGCACCATCATTGGCGGGATCAAGCCAATACCAGTTATTGCCAGTTTGAAGCCAACCGGTTAAGACTTCACCATTGCTACCCCAATACCATAAACCGTTATCAAGACACCATCCATTAATCAGTCCATAGGTTCCAAGAAGATAAGGATGCCCATCGATAACACGTCGCCCAGTAACCATGGAACAGCCGTCAAGGGAGTCAAACCAGTACCATTGGCCTCCGATAAGCTGCCAACCATTTGCCAAAGCGCCTGATGGACTCGCGTAATACCACTTATTGTCAGTAAAAATCCAGCCGCAACTCATCGCGCCGTCACGAGCGGGGTCCAAATAAAACAACGAGCCGTCAACATTCTGCATTCCGGTCAAACGGCAGTCGTCAAGATAGTAATACCAGGACAAACCGTCCCATTGCCATCCAGATAGTTTTTCCGTCGTCGACGAGTCTTGGCTTTCGACAACCTGTGGATTCGAATCTTCCGCTGTTTTGCCAGCATAATCGTTGGAATCTTGAGCGAGACCGCCGCCGACAAAAGCACCCGACCCTTCCGTCGAGTCGCGCTCTACGATATCGTTATTCGCCCCCTCTTCCACGGCATAAGCAGTGCAAGAAAACGCGGGGGCGAAAACCGAGAGCGAGGCGGATAGTAGCACCAAGCCGATTGCTCGCCAGCAAATTCGATGATCAATCCGAGCATTCATTTCAGGCCCCCAACCGGTACCGACTGTCTTACAAGGAATCAATTAGATAAACGGACGGGCTGCGCCGATCACATTTCCCCTAGCGCTGACGGGATGAATACCGACACCCTGATGAGGCCAGGAGTCAATCATCATACCGCCGCCAAGTGCGATTGCGATATGCCCGCGATAATAAATCACATCGCCACGCTGAATCGAGCTGGTGCTCACGGGCATAAAGATGTTGCTTCGATACCAATTCATCGAATTGTAGGTTTGGCTTGGATCCCAGCGATGGTTATAAGGGTTGTAAACACCCATATCCATGCCAGTAGCATAAAGACATTGCAAGACAAAACCAGAGCAATCAACAGCCCCGCCGGGAGCGGTAGACCAAGGCTCAATATATTGCGTACCGATATATTCGTAAGCACGCTGAATAAAGGCATTCACGCAATCTTCCCGCGTCGCTTCGACAGAAATGCGAGAAGGAGTCACATAGGTAAAGTAGCCAGTGCAGTAGCTAGGCAACTGAACAGTCCAAGAGCTGACCTGGGGATACTGCGGAGGATTTTGCCAGCCAACCTTGTCGCACTGGCCATCGCTCCAGAAAATTCGACGCACGCCATCGATGGTTCTTGCGCCTGTTGCCATAGCACCGCTGCCGTCTAGCCAATACCACTTACCCGAATCTTTAAGCCAGCCAACATGCATGCTGCCGTTGGAGTCAAGGTAATACCATGTTCCATTGAGGCATTTCCAACCAGTTGCCATTTTTCCGTCGGCGTTTAGGTAATACCATGCACCGTCAGTAAAAACCCATCCAGTTTTCATCGCACCAGAATCGGCATCAAGCCAATACCAATCGCCATCAATCTGCAGCCATCCACGATGAATGACGCCCGTTCCGGGCTCAGCATAAAACCTTTGATTTGCAACATTAACCCAACCGGACGCAACCTGCCAGCCATCAGCTCCAGCTGTTTTTAGGATAGTACCGTTTTCGCGGATCACATCTTTGCAAAGATATCCATTGCCATCGGCATATCTTTCTACGCCGTCTTTAACGGTAATCCAGCTTGACACCACAAGTCTACCGCTCAGGTTTGCGAAACAATCGTTGCCGCCCACCTCAAATAAGCCCGTTTTCATGAGATGGCTAGCAGGGTCCAGGTAATACCAACTCACGCCCTCTTTATACCAGCCAGAAATAAGCGCGCCAGATTCAGAGGCAAAATACCAGCCGTCCTCGGACTGAGCCCAACCAATAGCCATAGTCCCATTCGAATTCAAATAATATGCTGCATTGCCAAGGTCTAAATACCCAACAGACATTTTGCCGTCGGAAGCCGGATCGAGATAATACCAGGTTCCGTTAACGAGTTGCCAGCCAGTGACCGCAATACCATTAGAGCAGTAATACCAATCTACTCCATCTTTGAACCATCCATTTACGAGGCCATAGTCGCCAAAAATGTAGGTACTTCCATCGATCTCGTGACGACCTTTGAACATAGCCAGCGTCTGAGAGTCAAAATAATAGCGAGTCCCACCTATCGTCTGCCATGACGAAGCAAGTGCGCCCGATGGATATGCCCAGTACCAATTCCCGTCAACGAGAATCCAGCCGGTTTTCATAGCACCAGTGGCATCTAAATAGTATTTCCCGCTCCCGAGGTCGACAAAACCAACCTGCATTATATGGGTGGCAGGATCCAGGTAATACCATGTGCCGTCTTGATAAAACCAATCAGCAGCTAAATCGCCTCCAGCATTGGCATAAAACCAATTTCCATCTGAGTTACGTAGCCAGCAGTTCTGATATAGCGCGCCAAAAGGCGTTGCGGCATTGCCGTCATTCGCATAAAACGAAGCAGTCGATCCGCCAGCATCGGTCACATTGAAATAACCTGTCTGCATTGCACCATCATTGGCCGGATCAAGCCAATACCAATAGCCCCCGCTTTGCAGCCAGCCAGTTTGGTGTTTACCGTTTTTTCCGTAATACCAAACTCCAGACGACTCGTCTCGTTGCCAGCCATCTTTTATGACGGAAGAATTATCAGGTTGCAAATCATCGGAAACCACAGAAGAAAAATCCGCTTTTGACTCAATACTCTGAGCCTCAACGGAATCCTGTGCAAACGCGACATTCGCACTCAGGGGCAAGCAGCAAGCAGTGATTAATGACGCAGCAGCACAAACAAGCGTGGCCTTCTTTTCGAATCGATACATAAGCGACCCTCCCAGATATCCTATTTAGTTATTTTAATCCACCTTTCGAGATTGATTTTCGCTACTTTCTGTTCAGTCTATGTAGCTAAATACAATTGATTGAACATATCGTTCAATCATTCTATTCTTTTCCTAAGCAATGAACATCTTAATTGGAGGCCTGCAGTGGAACTGACCAAGCGTAACTTTACAGTTCTGTACGAATACCTAAAGAACCCATATGCCAGCCAGCGAGAAGTTGCCGAGCGCACCGGCCTTTCACTTGGATCAGTAAACGCAGCGAATAAAGAGCTCACGAATGAGGGGCTTCTCGAATCGGACAGCCTAACCGACGGCGGTTACGAAGCGCTTCATCCCTATAAGGTTGAAAACGCAGTGATATTGGCTGCGGGGCTTTCGAGCCGCTTTGCTCCCATTTCGTATGAAAAGCCCAAAGGCCTTTTAAAAGTACGTGGTGAGATCCTCATTGAGCGACAGATTAGGCAGCTGCAAGACGCAGGTATCAGCAATATCACCGTCGTTGTCGGCTATAAAAAAGAGTATTTCTTCTATCTCGAAAGCAAGTTCGGCGTTTCGATTGTCGTCAACAACGAATATGCATCCAAAAATAACCACGCATCGCTTATGTGCGTAAAAGAGCGGCTTGGCAACACCTATATTTGTTCAAGCGATGATTACCTTCTAAACAATCCGTTTGAAGCATACGTTTGGAAAGCATTTTATTCTGCTCAATATGCTGAAGGCGCCACCAAAGAATGGTGCATTCAAACCGGAGCAATGGACAGAATCACCAATGTTACGATTGGCGGTTCCGATGCTTGGTATATGCTCGGACATGTCTACTTTGATAAAGCCTTCTCGCTTGCATTTAAGCAGATTCTCGAAACGGAATATAACAAGCCCGAAACAACGGACAAGCTTTGGGAAGATCTATATATCGAGCACATCAAGGAGCTCGATATGGTGATCAAAAAGTATCCTGAGGGCGAGATCAACGAATTCGATTCTCTTGATGAACTGCGTGCCTTTGATCCGCATTTTATCGAAAACGTTGACTCCGATATTTTCGATAACATCGAGCAAGTGCTCGGCTGCTCCAAATCAGAGATTCACGACGTTTATCCCCTTAAACAAGGTCTTACGAATCTATCGTGCCACTTTAGAACCAATGACGGAGAGTACGTTTACCGCCATCCGGGAGTCGGGACCGAACTGCTTATTAACAGAAATGGAGAAGTAGCCGCACTTAAAAAGGCCAAGGAACTCGGCCTTGACGACACGTTCATTCATGAGGACCCAAAGCGCGGTTGGAAAATTTCGAAGTTTGTACCCAACGCAAAGCAGCCTGATCCGCATGATGATGCCCAAATGAATCGAATGATGCAGATGTGTCGTTCGCTTCACGAGAGCGGTGCAAATGTCGAAACCGAATTTGACTTCTACCTCGAAGCGAAGCGCTACGAATCACTTCTTCTGGAAAAAGGCCCTATCGACATTCCAGGCTACAGGGAAATGGCCGCCGAAATCGATGAATTGGAGCACTTTGTCCAGGCCGACAATGCGCCAAAATGCCTTTGTCACAATGACTTCTTTTACCTCAATTTCCTTATCGATGAAAACGACAAGTACTATCTCATTGACTGGGAATATGCTGGCATGAGCGATTATGCAAACGATTTTGGAACGTGCAGTGTCTGCTGCGAGCTTTCCGAAGATGAAGTCGACCGCGCGCTTGATGCATATTTTGGGCGCAAGGCAACAAACAACGAAGTTGCACATAACTATGCGCACATTGCCCTTGCAGGATGGTGCTGGTACCTCTGGTCTCTTCTGAAAGAAGCCGAAGGCGACTTCGTAGGCGAATGGCTCTATATCTACTTCAATTACAGTGCCAAATACCTTAAAAAGGCACTGGAGATCTATCGAAAAGGTGAGTAACGATGCAATTCGGCTTTTTTAGCGGTCTTCTTTGGGGCCTTGATACAGTAATACTTGGAATCGGTTTGGCGCTCGCGCCCTATATTGGATCGGCGGAAGCGCTTGCATGTGCCTCCATTGCGGGATCTTTTCTCCATGATGCCTTCTGTGCGATCTGGCTCTTTGGGTACATGGGAATTCGAGGCAGATTAAAAGACACGCTCGCTGCACTTAAAACTCGTTCGGGCAAGGTCGTCATCGCCGGCGCACTGCTCGGTGGACCTATCGGAATGACCGGATACGTATTGGCGATTAATAATATCGGAGCAGCCTACACGGCAATTATATCCGCCTTCTATCCCGCTGTCGGAGCATTCCTTTCTTTCGTGCTGCTGAAGGAGAAAATGGGCAAAGGACAGATTCTTTCCCTTCTCGTTGCTCTTTGCGGCGTAATGACGATGGGCTATCTATCGGCCGGATCGAGCGAGATTGCAAATGCCCCCCTCGGCTTACTCGGCGCGGTGCTTGCTGTTATCGGATGGGGATCCGAAGCGGTGCTGTGCGCATGGGGAATGAAAGATGATGCCGTTGATGACGAAACGGCTTTGCAAATCCGCGAAACTACAAGTGCGCTTGTTTATGGAGTGCTTGTACTCCCCCTCTTCGGAGCATGGCATTTCACGCTGGGTGCCATCCCGAGCATGCCTACATTGATTATTGCACTCGCCGGACTCGCAGGAACTGCATCCTATCTGTTCTATTACAAGGGGATTGCGGCAATCGGAGCAGCGCGTGCGATGGCTCTGAATATCTCCTATTCGGCATGGTCGGTGGTCTTTGGCCTGATCTTGCTTGGAACAATTCCCGATATGGCATCCGTAATCTGCTGCGTTGTAATTGTATGCGGAACAGTTTTGGCAGCTAGTAACTGGGACGAACTATTTGGACGTAATAAGACGGCGTAGCTTGATTAACAATATAGTAAAAGGGGAGAGCTCGACGAGCTCTCCCCTTTTAGCATCATGGCTATTCAATTACCACAGCCTGGCTATCCATCTGTTGCCACGTGCCGAAGAACACCTGGGCATTTCGCGTAACATTGCCGTTAATCGAATCCGAAAGATAGACAATTCCCTGCTCGTCATCATAGCCTTTAAGGACTACGGCATGATTACCGCCCCACAGACCATAGGAATGCCCGTTATACCAACGAGCAGCATAACGGCCTCCTGGCCAACTTCCCCATTCGGTATTCCACATCTCAACAGGTTGTCCACAGGTCAGTCTGTTCTTAATGGAAGAAATTGCGAGAAAGAAACGTCTTTTGCCTGCATGATACTTCCCGCAGCGCGCAGAAAGTTATTACCAGCAATAGTAATCGCAGGGGCGACGCATCCCATGAGACCCCCGCTGCTACGCCTTGGGTTGCCATCAAAGGCGGTAACAAAGTTGCCGTTGCTTCCCTTGGGCAAGTAATAATCCGCAATAATCGTCTTACCTAAACCGAAACCATAGTAGTTAAGCAAGTTTGTAAGGGCAACCGACTCACAGCCAGTAGGAAGTTCCGGGTACTGCAAATAGCACGGGACATCGACCCAAGCGCCAACCATTGCGCCGGATGAACTGAACTTGTAGTCAGTAGAGCCGATCCAATACCAACCGTTGCTCAACATTACTCCCCCACGTGCGGCATCAAGGTAATACCATGTGCCCCCAAGGGAAAGCCATCCCGTTTTCATCGCGCCAGAAGCGGAATCCAGCCAGTACCAGTTGCTGCCATCGTTAAGCCAGCCGGTCGCCATTCGACCATCCGGGTTAAAGTAATACCAAGACCCAGCAATTTGCTGCCACCCAGTCAGAATTACTCCACTAGCAGAACAATAATATCGAGCACCCTGACTCTCAATCCAACCAGTTCTGGCATTACCGTCGTCGTCAATCAGCTGGATTCCCGAATCGGTCATGATGCCTTTAAGGTCAATTGCGCCGCTGGATGACGAATGATACATCCAAGACCCATCACCGTTTGACCAGCAATTAGCCATCATCTTGCCGGTACTATTAAATATGTATTCACATGATCCGATAGTTTGAACGCCCGTGGCCATGGCGTGCGTCGAGGGATCGAGCCAGTACCACGCACCGTTTAGGTTGAGCCAGACGGAGGCGAGGGCGCCGGAGCCAGTCGCGTAGTACCAGGTCCCGCCGTCGAGGACCCATCCGGTCGCCATCGCGCCGGAGGCGCTGAACCAGTACGCTGAGCCGTTGCACGCGTGGAGGCCCGTCACCATGGCGCCGCCCGCGTCGGGGTCGAGCCAGTACCAGGAACCGCCGGTGTAAAGCCAGCCGGTCGAGGCGATACCGTCAGCGAACCAGTACCAGGAGCCGTCGACGAAGCCCCAGCCGTTAAGAGGGCCGCAGCTGCCGAAGTAGCGGCGGACGCCCTGCGCATCAGTCTGGTAACCCGTCAGCATGGCCCCCGTCCGGGCGTCGAAGCAGTAGGGCACGCCGCCGACGGATACGGGGCCGCGCGCCAGCGCGCCGGAGCCAGTCGCGTAGTACCAGGTCCCGCCGTCGAGGACCCACCCGGTCGCCATCGCGCCGGACGAATTAAACCAGTACAGGGAGCCGTTGCACTCGTGAAGGCCCGTCGCCATGGCGTGCGTCGAGGGATCGAGCCAGTACCACGCACCGTTTAGGTTGAGCCAGCCGGAGGCCAGCGCGCCTGAGCCCGTCGCGTAGTACCAGGTCCCGCCGTCGAGCACCCATCCGGTCGCCATCGCGCCGGAGCCATTGAACCAGTATGCGGAGCCATTGCACTCATGGAGCCCGATGGCCATGGCGTGCGTCGAGGGATCGAGCCAGTACCAGGCCCCATTGGTATAGAGCCAGCCAGAATGCAACGAGACCGGATTGACTGAATCCACATAGAACCAGTTGCCGTCAAACGAATTCCAACCCAGATTCCATTTAACGGATTCTTGAGCAGGACCATCATCGATTGAATCGGAAGGAGAAAGAGTCGAGGGGACGGATTGCCTCTCAATATCAGTAGGGATAGAGGAGCTTATGGGTTCTGCGTTCGCGATATCAACCACACCGGGCCCAGCGAGCAGTAGGGTTGAAAGAATGATTAGGATTAATGTTATTCGCTTTTTCCTTGCCATGTGCAGCCCCCAGTAGTAACCAATTTTTACATAAACATAGTCTACAAATGGATGGCTAAGAGCAATATGTAATTAGAAAAAAGCAATTAAAGAAGAGCTGCTAGCCAAGCCATACACCATTGCTAGCAAAAGAGTATTGCACCCCATCGATTTCTTGAACACCCGTAGTCATTGCGTGCGTCGTGGGGTCAAGCCAGTACCAGGCGCCGCCGACGTATGCCCAGCCGGAGGCCAGCACGCCTGATCCCGTCGCGTAGTACCAGGTGCCGCCGTCGAGGACCCAACCGGTCGCCATCGCGCCGGAGGCGTTGAACCAGTACGCGGAGCCGTTGCACTCGTGGAGCCCAGTGGCCATGGCGTGCGTCGAGGGATCGAGCCAGTACCACGCACCGTTTAGGTTGAGCCAGCCGGAGGCGAGGGCGCCGGAGCCAGTCGCGTAGTACCAGGTCCCGCCGTCGAGGACCCATCCGGTCGCCATTGCGCCGGAGCTGTTGAACCAGCATGCGGAACCGTTGCACGAATGGAGGCCCGTCGCCATGGCGCCGCCCGCGTCGGGGTCGAGCCAGTACCAGGAGCCGCCGGTGTAAAGCCAGCCGGTCGAGGCGATACCGTCAGCGAACCAATACCAGGAGCCGTCGACGAGGCCCCAGCCGTTAAGGGGACCGCAGCTGCCGAAGTAGCGGCGGACGCCCTGCGCGTCCGTCTGGTAGCCCGTCAGCATGGCACCCATCCGGGCGTCGAAGCAGTAGGGCACGCCGCCGACGGATACGGGGCCGCGCGCCAGCGCGCCGGAGCCAGTCGCGTAGTACCAGGTCCCGCCGTCGAGGACCCACCCGGTCGCCATCGCGCCGGACGAATTAAACCAGTACAGGGAGCCGTTGCACTCGTGAAGGCCGGTAGCCATGGCACCGCCCACGTCGGGCTCGAGCCAGTACCACGTGCCACTCTGAAACAACCATCCGGTATACGCCTTGCCGTTGGAGGCTGCATAATACCAGGTGCTGTCAATTAGTTGCCAATGATAAAGGGAGACATCAACATACGCGTAGTTCATATCAACGTTGCCGTTGATTCCAGGGACTTTTCCGTTGCTCTTATACTGCCAAAAACTGTAATTGCCGGTATAGTCACATTGCGAGTTATATTGAGCAATCCAATGATCCCAAGAGCTACTCTTAAATACAGAGTCAGTCAAAATGTTGTTAAACCAATTTAAATTTGCATAAATACCAGGCTCATATCCTGCGGCAGAAATCCTATTACAAAAAACCTGCGCCCTCAATGCAATTCCGGTTTGACGTCCATTTGCAATTATCGAGTTATCCTCAAGATCGTAATACACCGGCAATCTTGGATTATGCCCAGAAAGGCAATTGATCACCATTGATGCCTCATCGGCTGCCTGTTGATTATCAAAAGCATATGAATAGACATAGACGCCGTAGGGAATTCCGAGTCGCTCGCACTCAGAAATATTTCGATTAAATTGATAGTCAACTCGACCGCCGAAAGACGGAGCGCCAAACCCAACGCGCAGAATAGCGAAATCGATGCCAGAAGCTTTAACTGCGTCCCAATCAATACGCCCTTGGTGCTCGCTGACGTCAATGCCCTGAGCTGTAACCCCATCGGGAAGAGCGTCCATAGACAATAAGGCTATTCCGTCTTCTTCGGAAGAAGCATCATCTGAAACTAATTGTCCACCCTCATAACGCCAAGAATTCTCAACCAGAGTCTGAGCAGCCTCTGCATCCGCAGGGCATACAAACATAGAAACGGGCGCAAAGAGCATCAGCACCAACAATGCCGAAAACAACTTAAGATGTTTGTTCATGTAAACCTCGTCATTCGCTCTTGATTGCGTCTAGCTTACAGCATAGCTATGAAAGATTCCCGAACATCTAACAGGACAAGATGCCATCTAGGACAATAAATAGTTGGGCGCAATGCTGCAAAGAAAAGAAGAACTTACCGGCAGGGTTGAACCCGCAGGCTCATTGCCCCCTCCTCTTGCCCCCAAGAATACCGACTTCAAATAAACTTTCAAACCAGATGTCAAAAAGGTAGGGGGCCCAGAGAGTCCCCTACAACTCGGAATTCTAACGAATCAGTATTACTTTCGATGGGCCCAAAGCGGTCAAACCGGAGATGCGATTTCCATAACCATCACTATGCCAGAACAAATTTTCGCTCGGCGAATTGCCCCAGAAAAAGCCAATGTGGCTATCGTCCGCATATGGGTTGTAAGGATTGAAGAACACAATGTCCCCCTTACGAGCCAAACCACTACGTAACAACTCATCAATAGAGTTGAAATAAGTCACGTTCGCACACGTATCGATAGCGTAGCCGTACCAACGATAAGCGTTTACGCAGCCGCCCCTTCCGGGACCTCCACTCCAAGGGGAATGGCTCTGCTCGGCGGCAATGGGAGCTAAATTCCCGCCCGCCTTCATATATGCATGCGATACAAATCCACCACAATTCATGCCCGTATAACCGTCCCAACGCGGATCACCCTTTGGGTACATGCACGTTTCCTGGCTGAGATGCGTGTCGTAGCGTGTTCCACGGTAATAGCCGTCGTTTTCGTGGCTCATAAGCCAATTGACCAAGCTGGACCTATTGACCCCCAAAACAGAACCAGACGTATTCAACCATGCACCACTTGCATTGAAGTAATAGTCAACGCCATCGATTTTCAGCCACCCGTTAGCAAACATGGCACCCGAAGGCTGGAGCCAGTACCACGTACCGCCGTCATTAAGCCATCCAGTTTTCATCTTGAATGTGGAAGGGTCCATCCAATACCACGCACCGTTGACATATTGCCAACCAGACTTAAGGACACCATTGGAAGATGCGTAGTACCAAGTATTGCCACTTTCGTCAGAAGCGTCTTTCGACATAATCCAACCAGACGCCACGTTAACGACACCATTCGCATCCGCATAGAAAACCGCATCTCCAATATGAATCACACCTGGCAATGAAGACGAGTCAGTACGATCAGCGACTACAGGAGATCCATCAGATGAAGTAGGCAACGGCTCGCTCAGTGCTCCAGACGAATTCGCCCATGCCATACCATCGTTCAAGTTGATCCAGCACGAAGATGCCATTGCACCGGAATCATAAGAAAAATAGCGCTTGCTTCCTACCGCAAATTCACCAGTACGCATTGCGCCGGATACATCATCAAGGTAATACCAGGCGCTTCCGGACTTTATCCATCGCCCTCGTTGAATAGCTCCGTTTGATGCGGCGTAATACCAAGTACCATCAGCAAGTGCCCAGCCTGTTGCCATGGCACCTGAGCTCGTAAGGAAATAGGTGGACGAGCCCACTTGCACAAAGCCCGTGAGCATAATATGGCTTCCTGGATCCAGGTAATACCAAGAATTCCCTAGAAGTAACCAACCTCCATGCAGTAAGCCGTTGGAGTCAGCGTAATACCAGTTGTTGTCAATAAGTGCCCACTGGGAGGATAGCATGGCCCCTGAACTGTTAAAGATATAAGAGGTGCCATTGCATTCATTCAGCCCGGTGGCCATAGAACCGTCTGCAGGATCAAGCCAGTACCAACGACCCCCATCCGAGAGCCAGCCCTTTACCAGAGCGCCAGAGCCGGAAAAATAATGCCAGACAGAAGCATCAAGATGCCATCCGATAAGCATTGCACCAGAAGAAGAGAATCCATACGTGGCTCCCCCAATCTGCAGCATCGCATCGTGGACCATCTTGCCCTCATCATCCAGCCAATACCAGTTGCTGCCGTCTGAAAGCCAGCCTTTTACCATGGCGCCAGAACCGGAGAAATAACGCCAAGCAGAAGTGGAGCCCGTAGAATCTAGGTACCAGCCGACACGCATTGCGCCCGAAGAGGAGAAGGCATACGTCGCACCCCCGACTTGAACCAACCCATCCTGAGCCATTCGACCTTCGTCGTCGAACCAGTACCAGCTACCGTCTATATGTCTCCAAGAAGAAACAGCGATTGTTCCGTCGGACAAGCCCCAACGCCAAAAACCAGCCCCTTCTTCGGGTGATATCCACCCCTGATGCCAAATAATTTGATTCGAAACCTCGGAAGGGGTCTCATTATCCACCTGAGAGTTCTGCTCGACAGCGAAGGTCGATTCGCGCTGAGCATCAACGCCTGACTCGACAGAAGCAATAGCAACGTTAGATGCGGGACCTTCGTCAGTGTTATTCGAATCAAGGGCGTATAACATCGAGGGCGAACCCAAAAGGAGCCCCAAAGAAACAAGGCCCGAAAAGACCAGCACCCCGAATGACCATTTCTTCATAGCAGCACAGTATCCAATCACGCAGTGGCCCCGTCACCTCAGGGCAACGGGGCCTCAATCAAAACTAGCTCAGTAATGTACTAGCCAATTTGCTGGCAGTTTTTGCACTCTCGTGAAGCGCCACGCCTCTGGGCCTCCTGGATAGAGATCTGCGAATAGCCCTTTGCGTCCTTGCCAACGGTACGGCACTTATGCGTATGGTAAACATGGCTACCGCTCTTATACCAAACTAAACCATAGCCCGGAATCCACTTGCCGTCCTCGCCGACATAGTAGGAGCCAACCCAGGCATTCGTAGCCATGGCACCGGAAGACTGGAGGTAGTAGTCGCCGACCCAGGCGTCGTGGGCCATAGCGCCGGAACCGCTAAAGTAGTACCAGGCGCCGCCGACCTGACGCCAGCCGGTAACCATCGCGCCGGAATCGTCGAACCAGTACCAAACTCCACCAACGTTAGCCCAAGAGTTAGAGGCCATAGCGCCCGAACCTCCGAGCCAATACCACGTGCCGCCATTGCTGAGCCAGCCGGTTGCCATGGCGCCCGAACCGCTCGCATAGTACCAAGAGCCGCCTGCCAAGAACCAGCCAGTGGCCATTGCACCGGAGTCGCCGAACCAGTACCAGGAGCCGCCGAGGCTGCGCCAGCTGTTAGCGACCATGGCGCCCGAACCGTCGAGGTAGTACCACGTACCGCCGATGTTGAGCCAGCCAGTGGCCATCGCACCGGAAGCGTTGGCGTAGTACCACGTCCCCGAAACGTTGATCCAGCCGGTCAGCATGACACCATACTCGTCGAAATAATACCAAGTTCCACCGATATTATGCCAACCGGTCAGCAGTTCGCCACTGGAGGTCGCATAGAACCACTTTCCATAGATGGAGTCATAGAGCCAGCCGCTATGCTGCATGCGGCCATCGGCGTTGGCACCAGGGGTGTTCAGGAAGTAGTTCTTGCCGTCAATCTGAACTCGGCCGTATGCCATATCATGGCTTTCGGGGTAGAAGTAATACTTGTCCCCACCGATAGACTGCCAGCCCGACACCGCGATCCCGTCAGCGCCAAAATAGTACCAGACAGCTTCGTATTCGTTATGCCACTGGTTCGTGACCATGGCGCCAGTTTCGGGATCGAAATAGCGAAGGTTGCCGTCCTCGCACCGAACGAGTCCAGTCTTCGGACGACCGTCGGAACACCATTCCGTAATCGGTCCACCGCCTCCGCCACCGCCAGCAATATCAGCAAATGAGGGCGCCGGGGCAACCGTCATGCAGACAGCGGCAAATGCAACAACTCCCAGCACTGTTAGTCCGCGCCATCTTTCTCGAAGGTTTTTCATACGACATCCTTTCTCCGAGATTTAAGGCTCTCTTAAGTTATTTTTAAACTATCAATTCAGTATTTCAACGGGAAATCGATACCTTGAATGGCAACTTCATCCGAACACTTCCCACATTCATCCGTACATGTAC
>NZ_QRHU01000026.1:0-23811 GCF_003470945.1 Collinsella sp. AM23-17
AAGGAAAGCACTTAATGTGCTTTCCGTCTTGCGCAGGACTGTAGAGCAGGAAAGTTCATATGCGCCGCCCGGCTCCCGCGGCTCCCGAGGGGTATCTCCCATGCAAAAACTTTTGTTGGGTAAAGTCCGAGGTCAGTGGCGTTTTATAACGAGAAATTCAAAAAAGTTGAAAATCCATTACAAATTTGCGTTGACTTTAGGTAACTAAAGTTTCATACTCCTTTTCAACCACTGGGGGATGTGAACACGCACGGATCGTTCACATCATGATTGAAGAGGATTTCTTAGACATGTTCACGCATCAGCTAAACATTATCAGCGTAGTAATTATCTGATGCGGGTTAGCACATACAGCTAGCCCGTACGATAACGGGCGGCTGATGAAGATGAGGGCCGTCGAGCGCAACCGACGGCCCTCATTTTTTATGTCTAGGAAGTTCTTTTTAGAGGAGGAAATGTAATGAACGGAGTTTTGCTCATGGTTGTGGCCGCGGCGGTGCTCGCCTGCGGCTATCTGGGCTACGGCCGCTGGCTGGCCAACAAGTGGGGCGTTGACAAAGAGGCCCTCACGCCGGCCAAGCGCATGAAGGACGGCAAGAGCTTCTCGCCCGTCTCCGCCTTTACCGCGTTCTCGCACCAGTTCAGCTCGATCTGCGGTGCTGGCCCTGTCACGGGTACGATCGTCGCCATGGCCTTTGGCTGGCTGCCCGTCGTGCTCTGGGTCCTCGTCGGCGGCATCTTCTTTGGCGCCGTCCACGACTTTGGTGCTCTGTACGCTTCGATGAAGAACAACGGCAAGTCGCTCGCTCAGCTCATCGAGAAGTACATCGGCAAGACCGGCCGTCGCCTGTTCCTGCTGTTCTGCTGGCTGTTCTGCATCATCGTCATCGCCGCCTTCACCGACATGGTCTGCAAGACGTTCATGTTCACCCCGGCCGTTGACGCTTCTGGTGCTGCTACCGGTGCCATCGACTTCACCAAGTCCTATGCCGCCGGCTGCGCTGGTACCATCTCCATCCTGTTCACCTTCGTCGCTATCGCCTTTGGTTGGGCCCAGAAGAAGTTCAACCTCACCGGTGCTACCGAGTTCGTCACCGGCGTGGTCCTCATGGTTCTCATGTTTGCCGTCGGTATGCAGTTCCCGGTCTACCTGGATAAGTTCCAGTGGTTCGCCGTCGTCATGGTCTACCTGGTCTTCGCTGGCGCTATGCCCATCCAGATGCTCAAGACCCCGCGTGACTACCTCACTTCCATCATGATGATCGTCATGATCGTTTGCGCTGTCCTCGGCATCGTCGTCCTGGGCGTCAACGGTCAGGCCACCATCACCGCTCCGGTCTTCACTGGCTTCTCCACTGCCTCCGGCATGATGTTCCCGGTCCTGTTCGTCTCCGTCGCTTGCGGTGCTCTCTCCGGTTTCCACAGCCTCGTTTCTTCCGGCACCTCTTCCAAGCAGGTCGAGAAGGAGCAGGACGCCGTCAAGGTCGGTTACGGCGCAATGATCGTCGAGTCCTTCGTCGGCATCCTTGCCATCATCGTCGCCGGCATCATGTTCTCCGATATGAACACCGCCGGTACCGGCGCCCTCAACGCTGGTGTCGCTTCCACCCCGTTCCAGATCTTCGCCGCTGGCATCTCCCGCGGTATGCAGGCCTTCGGTGTTGACGGCACGCTCGCTACCGTCTTCATGACCATGAACGTCTCCGCTCTGGCCCTGACCTCGCTCGACGCCGTCGCCCGCATCGCCCGCACCTCGTTCTCCGAGTTCTTTGCCCAGACCAACGATGCTCTGGCCATCGAGTCCAAGGCCGGCTATATGAAGGTCCTCGGCAACCCCTGGTTTGCCACGGTCGTCACCCTGCTTCCCGGTCTCGCCCTCGCTTTTGGTGGCTATGCCAACATCTGGCCGCTCTTTGGTGCTTCCAACCAGCTGCTCGGCGGCATGACCATGATCACCCTCGCCGTGTTCTGCAAGTGCACCGGTCGCAAGGGCTGGATGCTCTACGTGCCCGTCGCCTTCCTGCTCTGCTGCACCTTCACCTCGCTGGTCCAGAGCGCCATGGGCTGCATGACCGCCGTCCAGGCCTACGGTTTCTTCGGTACCATCCCGGCTACCGCCACCACGGCCGCCGTCTCCGTCGCCGCCACCAAGGGCCTGCAGCTCGTTTTCGCCGTCCTGCTGATGGTCCTGGGCCTCATCGTCGCCGTCAACTGCCTCAAGGAGTTCTTCGGCAAGGAGGCCGGCTCCATGCCTGATGAGGAGCCCGAGTGGTCCGAGATGGGCAAGGCCGAGTACGGTCGCGCCGCTGCCGCTGAAGCTCCTGCCGACGCCGAGGCCGCCAAGGCCTAGTCGGTCGGACGGGTTGAATCTCCCATCTATTTGACTCGGAAAGACCGGGTCCGCAATCAAGCGGACCCGGTCTTTTTTCTTGTGAGAACAGGTGGTGCAAGGGCGTTCTCGCAGATGTTTTGCGTGGATAGGCTCGTGCGTTGTACCATATGGACGTATATGTGTGCATATGAAAGGGGCCCCGTGGCCAAGACGGTATATTCCGATAATCAAAACAATGTCGATGCTCTGGCTGAGCGTCTGAGCAGCCAGACATCGCTTTCTGCCGAGCGCGCCAAGCTGGTTGCCTACGACCTGCTCTGCCGCAAGGCGCTCAAGATTAAGTCGAGCGCGCTGGCGCAGATTTTCCGCTCCGTCGATAAGGAATGCGACACCAAGGCGATGCGCGATGAGCTTATCGCGGCAAATATCGTGACCAAGATCGAGGGCAGCGGCATTAACGGGCGCCCGGCGTTCTATACCATCAATGTCGAGATCCGCGATGCCCAGGAGCAGCCTGCCGAGTCCGTCGAAGATTTTGTCGTCGAGGATTCCGCTGACGTGCCTGCTGTGGAAGAAGCTGCTCCGCGTGAGCATGTCGATACCGATGAGTTGCTCGATGAGAACGTCGTGCGTGCCTTTACGGCCAAGGCAGGACGCGGCGGTTTTGGCGGGGGTGGCAAGCGCGATGCGCAGCGCCGCGCCCAGCAGGAGCGCTTCCGTCGTGCCGTTGCTCAAAAGGGTGAGACGGATGCCGAGGCTGTTGAGAACGAGGTTGCTGCCGAGTCGCAGAGGCCCGCGAAGGAGCAAAAGCCCGTGGAGGCCCAGGAGCTCCAGCGTCGCCGTGGTGCCCACTTTAAGGCTGCGCAGCAGGATGTCGCGCATGAGGTTGAAGAGCCTTCCGAGGCTGCAGACGATGTTGAGGAGTCTGCCAAGAAGACTCCGGGTTCATGCCGTCCCGGGCGTGGTTTTGCGAGGCGCGCGTATCCCGTAAGGCGTCAGGAGAAGGGCGAGCCGGCTCCGACCGCTCAGGCCGAGAAGGCCGAACAAACCGAGAAAACCGTTGAGCCGGCGGCTCGCGAGCAGAAGCCTGTTGAGCCGCAGCTTGAGGTTGCTGCCGAGGCCAAGGGCGAGCAGCCTACTGATGGGCAGACGGAGCAGGGCGCGTCGAGCAGGCCTCGCCGCCGTCGCCATCGCGGGGGTCGCAGTTCCCATGCCGAGACTGCAGCCGAGAAGACCACGCCGCAGGACGAGGATGCGAAGGCCGAGGTTTCTTCGGGGCAGCCTAAGCGCCAGCCGGCGAAGGAGAGCAAGTCCGATCGTCCGCAGAAGCAGGCGTCTATGCCGAAGCGCGAGCGCAATTCCCAAGGCGATTCTAAGCGCAGGTCTCAGAAGAAGCCGGAGTCTGCCGCAGCAGATGCTGCTGCCCAGCAGCCCGAGTCGGCCGTCCACGGCGAGGTATCGGCGTTTGCCCTTGCCCGCGTTTTAGGCAGGCAGCTGCTCAAAGTTGTCCCTACGCCTACGGCGCTCTCTAAGATCAAGGAGCAGCAGACACAGATCGTAAAGGTCGAGGGCAAGGACGGCAAAAAGGCTCCGCAGCGCACTCAGCACAACGAGATGTCCAACCGCAAGATTGCCGAGGAAATCGCAATCATCCAGGCTTGGATCGAGCAAAACCGAGGTGCCGATACGCCGGTTGCCTCGCGCCGCCAGCGTGCCTACCAGATTTTTAACGACGAGAAGGCTTTTGACGGCAAGCACGGCGAGCGTCTAATTCGGCGTATGACCGAAAAGGGCATCAGCATGCAGGCGATTAAGGTCGCCCCCAACCGCCCCGTGCACTTTACGGGTTTCTTTACGCTGGGCGCCGATAAGCCGTTCATTATGGTCGAGAACCTGGACACCTATGACGAGATCGTCAAGCTCCTGCGCGGCCGCAAGCACGCTAAGCTCTTTGGCATCAAGGTGGGCGGCGTGATTTTTGGCGGCGGATGCAAGGCGAGCGTCTCGCATGCCCTGGACGATTATCTGGCTGAGATCGGCTATCGCTTTAACTACGTCTACTACGTGGGCGATATCGACCGCGAGGGCGCGCGCATCGTCGAGCAGGCTCGCAATGCCAATGTGGTTGAGATTCGCCTGCATGCCGGCATGTACCGCGCCATGCTCGCCGAGCATAAGCGTCGCGTGAAGGCCGGCGGCGAGTGCGAGCCCGCGGCTGCCAACCAGGGCGTGCCGCAGAACTTGGCGGCGACGATCAAGGATCTGCCCATGGTCACGCGCGTGCAGTTCCGCAATGTGCTGCGCGAGGGCGGGCGCATTCCGCAGGAGATTCTGATGACCGCCGACTATCGGGATGGCGACTCGGGAAGCTTCGACCGCATGCTGAACAACTAAATTCCGCCGGCCCCGGGAGAGCGGGGACACCGGCTTAGGTTTCCTGCTCTACAGTCCTGCTCACGACGGAGGCCACATTAAGTGGCCTCCTGTTCGTGCGGAACTCGCGATAAACCTAAGCCGGTGTCCCCGCTCTCCCGGGGCCTGTCGTGGCTTGGCCGTTGCATGCGGCTCGCTTTTCGGAACGGGGCTGACGGACACGTTCCGAAATCTACCACCGTCGCTGTGCAGGGTGTCTATAAAGAGCCGTGGCCAAAAAACATCAAATATGAGTACTGATACTCTTTTAGTAGCAGTAATTTTGATCACATTTAAGGTGATTTGACGTGTCGATCGAGCAGATAAGCTGCCGTATCTCCTCAAGTGTTCATTAAAGGAAGACCTTGATGCGAATAAATCTCATTAAGATCTTCTTTTATTAACGAAAATAATGTAGCTACAACGGTAACAGTACTCATATTTGCCGTTTTTTGGCCACAGTCCTTCGGAGGGTCCTCGAAAATAGTCCCGAGCCGGCACTTGGGGACGTTCCTATAATGCCGGCACTTAGGAGCGTCCCCAAGTGCCGGCACCGCGTCTGCCTGCGGCGGCCGCGCCCCGCTGCGTCGCTCCGCATCCTTGCGGGTTCGGATTCCTCCGCTTGGCGGCGTTGGCTCGATTTGCTTGACGTGAGGGGCTCTTGGCTGGTGTGGGACGGAGGGATTCCGCGTCCGCCTGGTCGGCGGCCGCGCCCCGCTGCGTCGCTTCGCTCCTTGCGTGCTGCGCTGGAAAACGCTTCGCGTTTCCTCAGCTCCGCACCCTTGCGGGTTCGAATTCCTCCGCTTGCCCACAAGAAAGCGCCCTGGGCCGTTATGGGCTTAGGGCGCTCAGTTTTAATGGCTGGGACGGAGGGATTCGAACCCCCAACAGCCGGCACCAAAAACCGGAGTTCTACCGTTGAACTACGTCCCAATGTGTGGTGTTGCCAAAAGCAACTCGTCTAGTTTACCTAATCTGCGAGGGCATCGCAAACGCCGTCGAGTAGGCGTACGGCGAGCGTCTGCGCGTCGCTGGCCGTGAAGGTGCCGTTGTAGCGCGTCATGCCCGTGAGCTCAATGCGAATGCGAGCCGGCTTCTGCTGCGCGGCGACATTGGCGGTGCGGATGCGCTGGGCCAGGTTGTGGCACTCGGCGAGGGCAATAGTGGCGCGTGGCGCGGCGTCGGCGGGCAGCTCGTCGCTTGCGATCTCGAGCACCAGGTCAACGTCGGTTGGGACCTCGGAGTCGCAGAGCATCATGCCGCTGTTGTCGGTCGTTGCCGTGGCGATGTTCCACATGCGCGAAGCAACGCTGCGTGCGATGGGGTCCTCGCCGATAACGGCAATCTGGAAGCGCTCGAGCACGTTGGCGGCGCGAGCAAAACCGATGCGGGACTCGGCTTCGGTGACCGAGGGCTTGCCCTCCCACACATGATGCAGGCGGTTGATGTAGGCGTAGGTGTCTTGGAAGGCCATGCCGTCGGCAAACAGGCCGACATTTTCCTGGAACTGCTGCAGGGCGGCCTCGGTATGCGGACCAAAGTAGCCGTCGTCCTCGCCGCAGGCAAAGCCCAAAACGTTGAGAGCGCGCTGCAGGGCCTGCACATCGGCGCCATGGAAATTGGGCATGCGCAGATACAGGGTGCGGTCGCCCAGCTTATACGAGGCGTCGACCAGGGCGCTCCAACAGGGGATATCGACGGCATGACCGGCAGCAAGGCCGCTGTCGAGCCTGAAGGTGCTGACGGCCTGCTCGGTGGTGGTGCCAAAGCGCTTGTCGACAACCTCGGCGTCATCGATTGTATAGCCGAGCTGCAGAAGGCGGGACTGGACGTCCTCGACGGCTGCTCCCTGCATGCCTGTGGTAATAGGTTCCATGAACGAACCCCTTTCGGCGTACCATTCGTACTATTTTGAGCGTGTGTCGGATAGACAACGCGAGACAATTTATAAACATGCACTCAATAGTGTAGCAACTTGTACCCAAACGCGCTGCCCACAGGTTTTATGACCCCCGCTAGTTAAGACGCTCCACAAAGAAATCTGCCATTGAGAGGAAGAGCTCGCGCGCATGCGGGTCGAGCTCGACGCCTTCGATAGCGGCCTTGGCCTTGGCGGTCAGGTCGAGCGCATAGTTGTGGGCGAAATCGATGGAGCCGGTCTCCTGGAAGATCTCCACGGCGCGTGCGAGCTGCGCAGGGTCCTCGGTGCCCGAGGAAAGGATTGCCTCGATCTCGTCGTGATAGCGCTCGTCTGACAGGGCATGCACGGCAACGAGGGTGCGCTTGCCCTCGGTGATATCGGTGCGGAAGTCCTTGTTGGCGGCCTCCTTGGTGCCGATCAAGTTGAGCAGGTCGTCTTGAATCTGGAAGGCAAGGCCCGTGTGCAGCCCAAAGGCGCGCAGTGCCTCAATCTGCTCTTCGCTGCCGCCGCCGATAATGGCTCCGGCGGCAAGCGGCGTCGCTCCGCTGTAGTACGCGGTCTTGTGCGTCGCCATGTCCAGATAATCGTCGACCGAAATGTCAAAGCGCCCGTCGCGGACCCAGCCCAGGTCGAGCGCCTGGCCCTCGATGGTACGGACGATCATCTCGGTAAGCTCGTGGAGCACGCGAAGCTTCACGTCTGCGTTGAGTGTGGGGTCGTCGAGAACCGTCTTGGTGACCATGGTGAGCGCCAGGTCACCGCAGTTGATGGCAAGACCGGTGCCCTCGGTAAGGTGCATGCAGGGCTTGCCGCGACGAATCTGCCCGTTGTCGGCGATGTCGTCGTGGATGAGTGCGCCCGACTGAAAGTGCTCGATGGCCGCCGCTGCGCTGCGGGCGCTCTCAAAGCTGCCGCCTACCGCAGTGGCGGCGAGCATGCAGATGAGCGGGCGGTGGCGCTTGCCAGCGTTTGCCGTAAATGCCGAGAGCGGGGTATACAGGTAGCGCTCGATATCGGCGGAAGTCGCCTGTCCGTCAAAGAACGTGGCCAGATAGTCGTTAATCTGGTCAAAGTGCTGGGCTAAAAAGCTGGTAAACGGACTGGACACGGGTTCTCGCATTCTTTGATAGGTTGCATCGTTGCATTATGCAGACAACATATTGCCACATTAGGGCGTCGAGCGCGGCGGTTGAAGACGATTGGTCCATGCGGCCGCAAGTGCGGCAGGGGCTTGGCTAGATAAGCCCAAAGTGTTCGAGCGCGGTGACGACGCCGTCGTGGTCGATGCTGTCGGTGACATAGTCGGCCTTTTCCTTGAGGAAGTCCGGTGCGTTGCCCATGGCGATGCCAACGTCGACGGCGTTCATCAGCGAGACGTCATTGCTGGCGTCGCCGATGCCGTATACGGTTCCGTGGTGGGGATCGAGGGCGTCGAGTACGGACTGGATACCCTCGCGCTTGGTGCATTCGCGAGGCGAAATCTCGGTCACTTCGAGCTCGAGCTCGTTAAAGCAGAGCAGCGGCTCAAACGCTTGATCCTGAGCGATGCGGTTGGCAAGCGACGTGGACATTAAGATCTTGTAGGCGCTGTAATGTTGCAGCTGCGTAATTGCATCGCCCACGGTGCGGGCGTATCCCGGGGCGTCGGGCGCATCGGCACTCATGCGAACGACGCCATTGAGTCCCTCAAAACGAATCACTTCGTCCGATTGCTCAAGAATGGGAGCAAGGCGCTGCAGCATGCCGGGCGTCATCGCCAAATCGCGAATCACGTGTCCCTCAAGTTCGACATAGCCACCCGCGAGGCAGACGATGCCGGTCCAGGGCAGCTCGAGCAGCTTTGGATGGATGCAGCTCAGCGTGCGCCCTGTGCAGATAAACGCCATATTGCCCTTGGCGACAAAATCACGGATGGCTTGCGAGACCGCTTCATTGGGATAGGGGGAGAGGTCTCGCTCGCTCTCGGGAAGCTCTTGTGCCACTCGAGGGTCTTGCCAGGCGAGTGTTCCGTCGATATCGAAGAAGCAGATATCGCCGCGCTTATGGGCTGCGCTGGCGGCAGGGGAGGCCGAGGTGGTGGGCACAAATCCCGGCTCGAGGCCCATGATCTGGTCAAAATGCTCTTTAACGCGGGGAACGGAGATGCCAATAATCACCTGGGCGGTCTTGCCCGTAATGATGAGGCCCTTGGCGCCCACCGCGACAAACGACGCATTATCTGCAACGATGGAAGGGTCTGCGACCTCGACGCGCAGGCGCGTGGCGCAGTTGGTTGCGCCCACGATATTGCCAACGCCACCTAAAAGCTGAATTACCCGCTCAGCGAGGACGTGATCTTGATCGGATTGAATACTGACCTCGCCATTGGGAGATTGCTCTTTGGCAAAGCCGCTTCCCGTTAAACGATCGATTGCCGCGCGATTGGAGACATGATCCTCGCGGCCCGGCGTCTTAAGGTCATAGACCAAGATGAGTGCTCGAAAACTAACAAAAAAGATGAGGCTAAAGGCAAGACCGATACCGAGCGCCAAAAGGTAGGAGCCGGCATGCATTCGCATGAGTGGGATGAAGTTGAAGGCCGTCATTTCCATGAGACCGCCCGAGAAGATGCCGACGATGCCAAAGAAGTTCATGGTCATGGCAAGGCAGGAGGACAGGACGGCGTAGAGCAAAAAGAGTCCGGGATAGGTGAACATAAAGAGAAACTCGAGCGGCTCGGTGACGCCGCAGACCACCGAGGCGACGATGGCGGGCAAAAGGATGACCTTAAGGCCGGCGCGGCGTTCGGGTTTGGCGGTGAAATAGAATGCTGCCGCGATGGCGGGAAGGCCAAAGAGCTTGCCCCAGCCGGTGGCGGTAAAACCTGCCCAGGGCGCAAGTTCATTTAAAGGGCGCGTGCTATGGGAGAGAATGGGGAGCAGGTTGGTCCACGTGGCGTAAATACCGTCGTGAATGACCAGATTGTCGTAATAGATGGGCATATAGAGCAGATGGTGCAGCCCCATGGGCTCGAGCGCTCGCTCCAAAAACACAAAGATGCCCACGCCGAAGGGGCCGACGCCCGCAAGTGCGTGGCGCAGCGTTTCGGTCACAGCGTATGCGAAGGGCACGATGGCGGCCGAGATGGCGGCAAGGGCAAACACGGCAAAAAAGCTGATGAGGTAGACCAGCGAGGAACCCGAGAAGGTGCCGAGCCAATCGGGAACCTTGGCATCGTAGAAGCGGTCATGGATGGCGACGACGGTTGCCGACACCGCCAGCGGGCCGATAATGCCGGTGTCGAGCGTCTTGATGCCGTCGATGACGGTGATGCCGCTGGCGGGGGTTAAAGACGACGGGTACTTAAGTCCAAGGTTGTCGCCGCTCAGCTTAATGATCTCGCTCAAAAAGAAACAGTAGGCAAAATAGGCTACGAGCGCCTCGAGGCAGCAGCGTGCCGGTTGCTTTTGGGCAAGGCCGATAGGCAGCGCTACGGCAAAAAGGAGTGGAAGGCGCTTAAAGACCGTCCACGAGCCGCGCTGGATGATGGTCCAGAAAACGTACCAGGGGGTTCCGTATACGGCGAGGTCGCCGACGATATCCACGGTCGTTGCGAGGGCGGAGATGCCGACCATGAGGCCTGATATAGAAAACAGCATGGCGGGCGCGAACATGGCTCCGCCAAAACGTTGGATTTTCTGCAGCATAATATGCCTTCCGGATGCAACATGCTGTGCGAGCAAGAACGTTTAAACAATGAACTCATTGTAGAGGACTGGCTGCTTGCCGCATTGACGGTTTTGATTCGGTCCGATTTGGGTTTCGGGGGAACCGTCGACGGTAAATAATCCGTGCTTTACCGATAATCGGTTTAAACAACTTTAAGAAATGCTATCGTGCCTAGCCATACATATTCATTAGAGGTGAAATCATGCCAAAAGCGATTTACGAAGGAATCTACCGCGAGATCCGTTCGCGCATCATCAACGGGACCTATGCGTTTCAGGAGATGCTGCCAACCGAAGCCGAGCTGACCGCGGAGTTTGGCTGCACGCGCAATACCGTTCGACGCGCCTTGAGCATGCTGGCCGACCAGATGTTTGTGCAGCCTATACACGGTAAGGGCGTGCGCGTTATTTGGCTTAAGGGCGAAACCGACATGCTGGGCGCACTCGAAGAGGTTGAGTCGTTTGGCGAGTTCGCAAAACGCAACAATGCCGTCGCATCGACCGAGGTCAAGTCTTTTGAACATTTGATTTGCACTGAGCAACTCTCTCGTCGCCTGGGCTTTAAGGTGGGCGAGGAGCTGATTCGCGTCGTGCGTGTCCGAAGCCTCAACGGCAGCGCGCGCCAGGTGGACCACGGCTACTTTTTGGCGTCGATCGCCAAGGGCCTGACCCCCGAGATCGCGGCGGATTCTATCTACGGCTATCTGGAGCACAAGCGCGGCATCAAAGTGATGGCGAGCCGCCGTACGGTGAGTGTCGAGCTCGCCAACGATGAGGACTGCAGCTACTTGGACCTTGGCAAGTACAACTGTGTCGCCGTCATGGAGAGCCAGTCGTACACTTCGGACGGCATCTTGTTCGAGGTCACGCATGCCCGCACGCATCCCGAGATCTTCCACTACCGCGTCAACTCCAAGCGATAGCCGGCTAGCTCGCAGCCTGACGAGACTCATGCCCTCAAAGAGAAAACGCCCGGTCAAACCGACGATGCATCGGCTTGACCGGGCGTTTTCTCTGCATTCGATAACAAATAATTGTTTATACAAAACTTGTCAAGTATCAAGTTGAAATTACCGTTCACCGAAGTTTTTCTACCGCTCTAGTAATACTTGTTCAAACAACTAGCCAAATAGCGTATTGTACAAGTCAGCAAAAGGGGCAAAGTCCCCGAGCCAATCTCCGAAGGCGGCGGCAAAGGGTGCCGCCACGGTGTGAAAGGGTGGATTGTAATGAAGAACGAAATGAGCAGAAGGCAGTTCCTGGGCTTTGCTGGTTCCGCGGCTGCGGTTCTTGGTCTGGGCCTCGTGGGCTGCGGTGGTTCTGCCGGCTCTGGCTCCTCTGCTTCTGGTGACGCTGCCGAGGTTTACTTCCTCCAGTTCAAGCCCGAGGTCGACAAGGAGTGGAAGGAGATCGCCAAGGCGTACAAGAAGGAGAAGGGCGTCGAGGTCAAGATCGTGACCGCCGCCTCCAACACCTACGAGGAGAAGCTCAAGTCCGAGATGTCCAAGAGCTCCGCTCCGACGCTGTTCCAGGTCAACGGCCCCACCGGCCTTAAGAACTGGAAGGACTACTGCGCCGATCTTTCCGACACCAAGCTCCGCGGCGAGCTCATCGACGACTCCCTGGCGCTGCAGTCCGACGGCAAGGATCTGGGTATCGACTGGGTTCAGGAGAGCTACGGCATCATTTACAACAAGGAGCTCCTCGAGAAGGCCGGCTACAAGGCCGAGGACATCAACTCCTTCGACAAGCTGAAGGCTTGCGCCGATGACATCCAGGCCCGCAAGGACGAGCTCGGCGTTGACGGTGCCTTCACTTCCGCCGGTATGGATGACTCCTCCAGCTGGCGCTACACCACCCACCTCGCCAACCTCCCGCTCTACTACGAGTTCGAGAAGGAGCACAACCAGGAGGACGACGAGATCAAGGGCGAGTATCTCGACAACTTTAAGCAGATCTTCGACCTGTACATCACCGACTCCACCTGCGATCCTTCGCAGCTCGCCTCTAAGACCGGCGACGACGCCACCAACGAGTTCGCAACCGGTAAGGCCGTCTTCTATCAGAACGGCTCTTGGGCCTATGCCGACCTCACCAAGGCCGGTATGACCGATGACCAGCTCGGCATGCTGCCGATCTACATCGGCGTCGACGGCGAGGAGAACCAGGGCCTGTGCTCCGGCGGCGAGAACTACTGGTGCGTCAGCTCCCAGGCTTCCGAGGATGCCCAGAAGGCCACCGAGGACTTCATGTATTGGTGCGTCACTTCTGACACCGCCACCAGCATCATCGCTGACAAGATGGGTCTGACCGCCCCGTTCAAGAGCGCTAAGGAGACCACCAACGTCTTCTCGCAGCAGGCCGTTGCTATGGCCAAGGACGGCAAGAAGACCGTTGCTTGGGACTTCGTTTACATCCCCTCTGAGGAGTGGAAGAAGAACCTCAAGCAGGCTCTCATCGCTTATGCTGCCGACAACACCAAGTGGGACGGCGTCAAGAACGCCTTCGTCGATGGCTGGAAGACCGAGAAGGCTGCTTCCGAGTAAGCAGTTGCTGCCCAAGCTATCTGATTAGCGACAGGGGGCGGGCAGACGTAGGTTTGCCCGCCCCCTGCATATTGAAAGGACCCTTCTATGGGCAAAGCACTCAAACGCTGGTGGCCGCTCTTTATGCTGCCCACGTGCCTGGCGTTTATGATCGGGTTCGTGATTCCCTTTATCCAGGGTTTCTATCTCTCGTTCTGCCAGTTTATTACCATCAATAACGCGCACTTTGTCGGTATCGAGAACTACGTGCGCGCGCTGTCCGATCCGCAGTTCTCCACGTCGTTCTTCTTTACCGTGGCGTTTGCCTTCCTGTCGACGGTGCTCATCAACGTAATCGCGCTGGCCATTGCGCAGGCGCTCACTCGCAAGGCGCTCAAGGGCACCAACATCTTCCGTACGATTTTCTTTATGCCTAACCTGATTGGCGGCATTGTACTGGGTTACATTTGGCAGATTCTGATCAACTGCCTGCTCTCCAACGTGGGTGCCCAGCTTATCGCCCTCAACTCCGCCGCTGGCTTCTGGGGCCTTATCATCCTGACCCTGTGGCAACAGGTCGGCTACATGATGATCATCTACATCGCCGGTCTGCAGTCCATTCCGTCTGACTACATCGAGGCCGCCAAGGTCGATGGCGCTACGGCATGGCAGACGTTTTGGAAGGTTAAGATCCCCAACCTGATGCCGACCATCACCATCTGCCTGTTCCTGTCCATCACCAACGGCTTTAAGCTGTTCGACCAGAACCTCGCCCTTACCGGTGGCGCCCCGGCGCACTCCACCGAGATGCTCGCCCTGAACATCTACAACACGTTCTATTCGCGTGCTGGCATCGCATGGCAGGGCATCGGTCAGGCCAAGGCAGTTATCTTCTGCATCCTGGTTGTCGCTATTTCTATGATCCAGCTTAAGGCCACGAGGTCCAAGGAGGTACAGCAGTAATGAAACGCGATAAGGCTATCAACCGCGCGCTCTCGATCTTCTTTACGATCCTGTCGCTCGCATGGATCTACCCCGTGTTCATGATTGCGCTCAATTCCTTTAAGAAAGCGACCGCAATCAGCACCACCACGGCGTTCGATCTGCTCACGCCCGAGACGTTCAACGGCCTCGCAAACTACGTGCACGCTCTGAACGAGCAGGGCTTTGCCTCGGCGTTTATGTACTCGCTTATCATCACGGTCACGTCGGTCGTGCTGATTCTGGTGTGCTGCTCCATGTGCGCTTGGTACGTGGTGCGCGTCAACAGCAAGATCTCGAACTTCTTCTATTACCTGTTCGTCTTCTCGATGGTCGTACCGTTCCAGATGCTCATGTTCACGCTGTCCAACCTCGCGGACCGCATCGGCTTTAACACGCCGTTTAACATCTGCTTCATCTACCTTGGTTTTGGCGCGGGCCTCGCGGTCTTTATGTTCGCCGGCTTCGTCAAGAACATCCCGCTCGAGATTGAGGAAGCGGCCATGATCGACGGCTGCAACCCGGTCCAAGTGTTCTTTAAGATCGTCCTTCCCATTATGAAGCCCACCTATCTTTCGGTCGGCATCCTTGAGACCATGTGGGTCTGGAACGACTATCTGCTGCCCTACCTTACGCTCGACTCCACCAAGTACAAGACCATTCCTATCTTGATCCAGTACTTCCGTGGCGGCTATGGCCACGTCGAGCTCGGTCCCATGATGGCGTGCATCATGATGGTCGTCATCCCCATCGTCATCATGTACATCTTCTGCCAGAAGTACATCATCGACGGTGTGGTGGCAGGTGCCGTCAAGGGCTGATGCCGTAACTGTTTTGCAAGTTTTGGCGGCGCCTCTCAGCGCGGCGCCGCGTATCGAAAGGTAAAGACATGGCCGAGATCGTTCTCAAACATGTTCAGAAGGTGTATCCCAACAACGAGTCAAAAAAGAAGGGCTTCTTTGGCAAAAAGAAGAAGACCGAGGAGAAGAAGCACAACCTCAAGGTTACCGAGGACGGTGTGCTCGCTGTAGAGGACTTCAACCTCACCGTTCACGACCAGGAGTTCATCGTCCTCGTTGGCCCTTCTGGCTGCGGTAAGTCCACGACGATGCGCATGGTCGCCGGCCTGGAGGACATCACCTCCGGCGATGTGTTCATCGATGGCAAGCGCGTCAACGACGTGGCGCCCAAGGACCGCGACATCGCCATGGTGTTCCAGAGTTATGCTCTGTACCCCAATATGACGGTGTACGAGAACATGGCGTTTACGCTTGAGCTCAAGAAGGTCCCCAAGGACGAGATCGACCGCAAGGTTCGCTCCGCTGCCGAGATCCTGGGTATTACCGAGTACCTCGACCGTAAGCCCAAGGCGCTCTCTGGCGGCCAGCGCCAGCGCGTCGCCATCGGCCGCGCCATCGTGCGTGACCCCAAGGTCTTCCTGATGGACGAGCCGCTGTCCAACCTGGATGCCAAGCTTCGTAACCAGATGCGCGCCGAGCTCATTAAGCTGCGTCACGAGATCAAGGGCACCTTCATCTACGTTACCCACGACCAGACCGAGGCTATGACCCTCGGTGACCGTATCGTGGTCATGAAGGACGGCGTCGTCCAGCAGATCGCCACGCCGCAGGAGGTCTTCAACCATCCCGCGAACATCTTCGTCGCCGGCTTCATCGGCGTGCCGCAGATGAACTTCTTCGATGCCCAGCTGGTGCGCTCGGGCAACGGCTTTACTGTCAAGACCGAGGATATGAACGTGGCGCTCGCCCCGGAGACTTGCGCTCAGCTTGCCCTCAACTGGGACGGCGGCGACGTGAAGGAGATTACGGCCGGCGTGCGCCCCGAGCAGATCCTGCTTGCCGACAAGGGCGAGGAGGGTGCGCTCCAGGGCACCGTCGAGGTGACCGAGCTCATGGGCTCGACCGAGCATGTCCACGTGACCGCTCCCGACGGCCAGTTTGTCCTGATTATCCCCGTCGTCGACCTCGAGGCCAAGGGCGCGCTCAAGGCTGGCGACCCCATCTGGTTCAAGTTCGAGAAGAACGCGACTCATCTCTTCGATAAGGTGTCTGGCAAGAACCTTATCTAGGCCCGGTGCATCCAGGCCCTCCCTTTGGGCGACTGCGGCTTTGCCATCCTTTTGCCGCGGTCACATATAAGGCTCCCCTCCCGTCCACTGGGCGAGAGGGGAGCCTTTCTTTGTGTTGGGACTGTCTGACCGGTCGTTTGTCTCGATCTGTAACGGATAGGGCCGATTTCGGACGTTAGATGTTACAGATCGAGACGGTTCCGCTGAGCTAACCATTTCATCTAAATCTGTAACACCAAAGGCGAATTTCACCTGCTAGATGTTACAGATTGAGATAAACCCGAGGGGAGGGGCCGGTATGTCTCAATCTGTAACGGCTGGGACCGTTTTGGTTGAGTAATTGCTACGGATCGAGATTGTTTGGCCGAGTCGGATCACAGGGTAACGTGCGGGCACAAAAAACGGAGCCGTGTTGCCACGACTCCGTTTCTCAAGAGGATGGGTAAGGGGAATGAGCTAGCTCAGGTGCCAAATCTCGTCGTTGTACTGGGAGATCGTACGGTCGGACGAGAAGGTGCCGGCGTTGGCGATATTGATGAGCGCCTTGCGCATCCAGGCGTCCTGGTCCTCGTAGTCGGCCAGCACGCGCTCCTTGGTCTGGATGTACTCCTCAATGTCGAGCAGGGCCATAAACCAGTCCTTGCCCTTAATGTCGTCGTGCAGGCGCTGCAGGCGCTCGGCGTTGCCGGTTGCCATAAAGGCCGGGTTGGTGATGAAGTCCACCAGCAGTTTAATGCCGGGCTTGCGGTAGAGCGCACCGGCGTTGTAGGTGCCGTCGGCGTAGAGCTGCTCGACCTGTTTGGACGAGGCACCAAAGGTATAGATGTTCTCGTCGCCCACGAGCTCGGCAATCTCCACGTTGGCACCGTCGAGCGTGCACAGGGTTAGGGCGCCGTTGAGCATGAACTTCATGTTGGAGGTGCCGCTCGCCTCCTTGGAGGCCAGGCTGATCTGCTCGGAGATGTCAGCGGCGGGGATCACGTGCTCGGCGGCGGTGACGTTGTAGTTCTCGATCATGACAACCTGCAGGTAGGGAGCCACGTCGGGGTCGTTTGCAATCCACTGCGACAGCGTCAGGATCAGATGGATGATGTCCTGCGCGATAGTGTAGGCAGGCGCCGCCTTGCCGCCAAAGATGATGGTGACAGGGTGCTTAGGCCTGTTGCCGTTCTTGATATCGAAGTACTTCCAGATGATGTAGAGCGCGAGCATCTGCTGACGCTTGTACTCGTGGATGCGCTTGACCTGGACGTCGATGATGGCGTTGGAGGGAATGGTCACGCCCTGCTCGAGCGCCATGAACTGGCGCATGATGGCCTTGGCCTCGACCTTGGTGGCGGCCAGGCGCTCAAGAACGTCCTTGTCGTCGGCGAACTTGGCGAGTTTGTTCAGATCGCCGGTGCTGCGCCAGTCGGTGCCGATTACATCGTCGAGCAGGCTGGCGAGCGCGGGGTTGGCTCCATGGATCCAGCGGCGGAAGGTGATGCCGTTGGTCTTGTTGGAGAACTTCTCGGGATAGATCTCGTAGAACGGATGAAGCTCGGTGTCCTCCAGGATCTTGGTGTGGAGGGCGGCTACGCCGTTGATGGAGAAGCCAAAGTGGATGTCCATGTGGGCCATGTGGACGGTGTCGTGCTCGTCGATGATGGCGACGCGCGGGTCATCGTGCTCGGCTTTCGCGATCTCATCGAGCTTGACGATAATGTCGGCGATGGCAGGGGAGACCTTCTGCAGGCTGGCGAGCGGCCACTTCTCGAGCGCCTCGGCAAGGATCGTGTGGTTAGTGTAGGCGACCATGGAGCGTACGATGGTCACGGCCTCGTCAAACTCGATGCCATGCTCGGTGGTGAGCAAGCGAATGAGCTCGGGGATGACCATGGTGGGGTGCGTGTCGTTAATTTGGACCACGGCGTAGTCGGCCAGATCGTGCAGGTTGCTGCCGCGCTCGACGGCCTCGTCGATCAGGAGCTGGGCGGCGTTGCTCACCATGAAGTACTCCTGATAGATGCGAAGCAGGCGGCCCTGCTCGTCGGAATCGTCGGGGTAGAGGAACAAGGTGAGGTTCTTGGCGATCTCGGTCTTGTCGAAGTCGATGGAGCTGCCGGGGACCAGGCCGTCGTCGACGCTCGCCAGGTCGAACAGGCGCAGACGGTTCTTGGTGGGCTGGCCGTAACCGGGCACGTCGATGTTGACGAGCTTGGAGGTAACGGCAAAATCGCCGAACTCGACGGTGTAGGAGCGGCCGTCGTCGACTAGGATGTCCTGCTCACCGAGCCACTCGTCGGGGACGGCCTTCTGCTGGTTGTCGACAAAGCGCTGACGGAACAGGCCGTAGTGATAGTTGAGGCCCACGCCATCGCCGGTCAAGCCCAGCGTGGCGATGGAATCCAGGAAGCATGCGGCCAGGCGGCCCAGGCCGCCGTTGCCGAGCGACGGCTCGACCTCGAACTCCTCGATCTTGTTGAGGTCGTGGCTTGCGGCGGTGAGCTGGTCCTTAACCTCATCGTAGATGCCGAGGTCGATCATGTTGTTGATGAGCAGCTTGCCGATCAAAAATTCGGCGGAAATGTAATAGAGCTTTTTCTTGCCGTTGTTGAGCGGGCAGGCGGCGGAGCGCTCCTGCACGAGTTTGACCAGCAGCTTGTAAATGCGACGGTCGTCGAGCTGCTCGAGCGAGGTGCCAAAAGACTGCTCGGCGAGTTCCATGAGGTTAATTTGGGGCATGTTTTCTCCTGTGATGGGTTGTTTCATGTCTGCAATTCATAAGAAGCCCGCGCGAGGGGATTGGGGTGGCCTCGCGCGGGAAAAAACAAGCGCGTCCGCACGGTGGGGAGGGGTCGGGCGCGGTAGCTCCTATTGAGGAAGCTCGATTTCGGCTTCCGACGGGATGCGGAAGTAGGTCTCGGTCCAGTCGGTGAGTTTGTGCTCGAGCTCGCGGGTGATGGCGCCGTCGAGCATGCGCCAGGTCCAGTTGCCGCCCAACGTGGCAGGGGTGTTGATGCGCGCCTCGTTGCCCAAGTTGAGCAGGTCCTGCATGGTGTAGATGCACGTGTCGCTCACGCTGGCGGCGATGGTGCGATTGAGTGCATCTGCCATGGGTTCGCCGGCCTGCTGATGGGTGTACAGGGCTGCCTGCTCGCGCTGACGCGGGGTGGCCGTTCCCTCAAACCAACCGCGCGCCGTCTCGTTATCGTGGGTGCCCACATAGGCGACGGTGTTGGCGATGTAGTTATGCGGCAGGTAGTACGAGTTGGTGCCCTCAAAGGCAAACTGCAGGATCTTCATGCCGGGGAAGCCCGAGTTGTCGCGCATGTCGATGACGCCGGGGGTGAGGAAGCCCAGGTCCTCGGCGATGATGGGCAGCGTGCCGAGCTTTTCCTCGAGCGTCTTGAAGAACTTGAGGCCGGGACCCTGCGTCCACGAACCGTAGGACGAATCGGGCGAGGAGAACGGCACCTCCCAATAGGCCTCGAAGCCGCGGAAGTGATCCAGGCGGATGACGTCGTACATGTCGAGGGCGGCGCGAATGCGGCCCTCCCACCAGGAGAAGCCGTCGGACTCCATGGCGTCCCAGTCGTAGATGGGGTTGCCCCAGTACTGGCCGGTGGCCGAGAACTGGTCGGGCGGCGTGCCGGCGACGCTCACGGGATTGCCGGCGGTGTCGATCTTAAAGAGCTCAGGCGTCGCCCACATCTCGACGGAGTCACGCGAGACATAGATGGGCAGGTCGCCGATGATGAGAATGTCGCGCTCGTTGGCATAGGCCTTGAGGCGGCTCCACTGGCGATCGAAGAAGTACTGCGTCATCTGGTGGTAGAGCATACGCGCCGGATGGTCGGCGCAGACCTTGGCGGAAGCCTCGCCGCGGGTGCGGAGCTCCGCGGGCCACTCCCAAAACGCGTTGAGACCGCACTCCTCTTTGACGGTCATGAACTCACAGTAGGGGATGAGCCAGTCCTCGTTGGCCTGGATAAAGTCATCGAAATCGGCCGGCTTGTCGGCAGCAAAGCGCTCGGCGGCGCGGTCGAGAATCTGACGGCGGCCGCCAAAGATGGCACCGTAGTCGACATTGCTGGGGTCGGATCCCAGATACACGCCATCGATATCGCGCTGCTCCAGATACCCTGCCTCGATAAGCTCGGCAAAGTCGATAAAGTTGGGGTTGCCTGCGCGGGCCGAGAACGACTGATAAGGCGAATCGCCATAGCTGGTCGTCGTAAGGGGCAGAATCTGCCAGTAATGTTGTTTGCACGAGGCGAGAAAATCGACGAAGTCGTAGGCATTCCAGCCAAAGCCGCCGATTCCGTATGGTCCGGGCAGAGATGAGACGGGCATGAGGACGCCGCTTGCACGCTCCATGAATGCGCTCACCAACCTTCTTGTTGTGGGGTCGGCCTGCCGATGGGTGTGCAGTCCGCCTCCGATGTTCTGATTCGATACGCCTATTGTAAAACATGTTGTTTAAACATGTACAGGCAAGATAAAAAAGTTGGTCGATTTTCGGCGAATGGTTACATGCCATGAAAAAGCCCCGACCTCACAACATGAGATCGGGGCAAGAGCGGTATGTAGGTTTTTGCTACTCGGCGTCGGCGAAGCCGTTGGGGTTGTGGCTCTGCCAGTTCCAGCTATCGCGGCACATGTCCGCGATGTCGTACTGGGCCTTCCAGCCCATCATGCGCTCGGCCTTGGAGGCATCGCACCAGTTGGCAGCGATGTCGCCGGCGCGGCGCTCGCGGATCACGTAGGGCAGCTCCTTGCCACAAGCCTTGGAGAAGGCGGCGACGACCTCGAGTACCGAGGTGCCGGTGCCGGTGCCCAGGTTAAAGATCTCGACGCCGGTCTTGCCGTTCATCCAGTTAAGGGCGGCAACGTGACCAGAGGCCAGATCGCACACGTGGATGTAGTCGCGCACGCCGGTGCCGTCGGGGGTGGGGTAGTCGTTGCCAAAGACCTGAACGGCCTCGAGCTTGCCCACGGCGACCTGGGCGACATAGGGCACCAGGTTGTTGGGGATGCCCTTGGGGTCCTCGCCGATCAGGCCCGACGGATGAGCGCCGATGGGGTTGAAGTAACGGAGCAGCACGACGTCCCACTCGGGGTCGGCGGTGTGGACGTCCATAAGGATCTGCTCGATCATCCACTTGGTCCAGCCATAGGGGTTGGTTGCGGGCTTCTTGGGGTCTTCCTCGGTGACGGGCGGGTTGTCCGGGTCGCCGTAGACGGTCGAGGAGCTCGAGAAGATGATGGACTTGCAGCCATGGTTGCGCATGACGTCGATGAGCACCAGGGTGTTCTCGATGTTGTTGTGGTAGTACTCGACGGGCTTGCTCACCGACTCGCCGACGGCCTTAAAGCCGGCAAAGTGGATGACACGGTCGATCTGATGGGTATCGAAGATCTTGTTCATCGCATCGCGGTCGAGCACGTTGGCCTTGTAGAAGGTGAGGTTCTTGGCGGCTTCGTCGCCCACGATGGTCTTGACGCGGTCGACGGCGACGGCGCTGGAGTTGGAGAGATCATCGACGATAACGACCTGGTAGCCACCCTCGAGCAGCTGAACGACGGTGTGCGAGCCGATAAAGCCGGCGCCACCGGTAACGAGGACGCAGGTGTCTTTGGGGTCGAGTGCTTTGGACATGTAGTCTCCTATCGAATCAGGAACACTTCTAGAGGGGAGTATAGCGCAGGCGGGGACGCCCAAATGGTGCACTGTAGGAAAAGCAGAGGATTATGTTAACGTACTCATATAAGAGCTTGCTCAATTGTTACCTCAAATTTGACAATTGCTTACGAGCCGCCGACCTTGTAGTTTCCTGCCGTTCGTGGAAATCGTTGGGACGCGCCATATGTACGCTAATATGTATGAGTTGAGCGACATATAAATAAGCATGTAACGGAGTACATATGTCACCAAACAGCGATTCCATCCTTTCCCAGGAGCTCTCGCGCCGCACTGCCCTTAAGGCCCTGTTCGGCGCCGCTTCTGCGGCAGTTCTTTTTGGCCTGCCCACTCGCGCCCATGCGGCGGAGGCTTCCAAAGAAACCACCGATAAATTGAATGCCGCCCAGGCCCAACTCGACGAGGTTCAGGCCCAGCTCGACAGCATCGCAAATGAGTATGCGGCGCTGGCCAACAAGAATGCCCAGACCCTCAACGACATCGAGAATGTCCAGGGCAAGATTGACGACACGCAGGCCCAGATCGATGAAAAGAAGGCCGAGCTCAAGAAGAAGCGCAACGACCTTTCCGATCGCGTGGCCGCCAGCTACAAGTCCGGCGGTACGAACATCCTGTCGCTGCTGCTGGCCTCTGGCTCGTTTGAGGAACTCGTCGCCAACGCGCATTACGTTGAGAAGATCAACAAGAGCGACCGCGATGCCATCGAGGATATCCAGACGATTCAGGCTGAGCTCGACGCACAGAAGACCGAGCTCGAATCACAAAAGGCCGACCTGGAGAAGCTCAAGGACCAGCAGACTGCTCAGATGCAGGACATGCAGGCCAAGCAGCAGGAGGTCCAGACAGTTCTGAACGGCCTCTCCGACGATGTCAAGGAACTCATGGCCCAGCGTGATTCCGAGATTCTCGCTGCCGCCCAGGCAGAGGAGGCTGCCAGGAAGGCTGCTACTGCCGCGGCTGCCGCAAACAAGAACAATTCCTACTCGGGTGGTTCAAGCTCGGGCGGTGGATCGTATGCGCCCGGAACTCCGCAGCAGAATGCCGGCTCGGGCAAGCAGCAGGCCGTCGTCAACGCGTGCTACTCCACGCCTTCGCCGGGTCAGAACTGGTGCGCGGCGTGGGTTACCAATGTCTTCCGTAACGCCGGCGTTGGCTACTTTGGCGGCAACGCGTGTGACATGTTCAACGCCTGGTGCTATAGCTCCGACCGCTCGGCGCTGCAGGTGGGCATGATCGTGGCCGACTCATCGCATAGCGGCACCGGTGCGCCGGGCCTGCTGTATGGACACGTGGGCATCTATATCGGCGGCGGCATCGTTATGAGCAACGAGGGCCCCATTACGTCGAAGTCGCTCGATTCGTTTATTTCGTTCTACGGTACGGGCTCTGGCGTGCGTTGGGGCTGGCTCGGCGGCGTGGTGCTGTCGTAACGGCGGTTTGAAGTAAGTCGGTCCGTGGCTGCCCGGAAGGCATTAGGTTGCCTGCTCGGACAGTCCTGCTCGCACGGAGAGCACATTAAGTGCTCTCCGACTCGTGCGGAACTCGCGATCAACCTAATGCCTTCCGGGCAGCCACGGACCTCTCGGATCCAATGCGTCACACACCGGACTGGTTGTCTGAATAAATATGGCGAAGGCCCCTTTCGGGGCCTTTTTTAAATGAATTTATCGACTCCGTGGACTTTGGTTTTGGAATTTGGAGCCGACGGCTCACCAAAGTGGAAAATGAAATAGAACCTAGCTGCAATAATCGCCTTGTTGCGAACTCGAACTGATCATGTAGATTTAAAATAGCCGCAATTTACAATTGTCGAGCGGTGCGTTGGGTTGGAGCTGCTGCGGGTCCTATATGGATTGCGGTCTTGCGCCCCGATGTCCAAATAGGTTTCTCTCTCTAGACGGGAAGTTGCTCATGGACGCCATATATGACGGGGATGACTGGGTCGATCATTATACTTGGCGCCTGGTCGGCTCGAACGACAATGGGGATGTGGTGTTTGATGGACTATGTCCAAAGCATCTCCATCCTTTTGTCTCGTCGTTAATTGAGAGTTCCGCTCGTGTTGCCCCCTACAGCTCGGCATCGCTTCATGATACGGACGTTTTGAAGACCATAAGGGAGTCAATTGACGAGGGCACGATGAGCGACCCGCTGTTTTCTC
>NZ_QRHU01000026.1:23821-29937 GCF_003470945.1 Collinsella sp. AM23-17
GTCAATTGACGAGGGCACGATGAGCGACCCGCTGTTTTCTCGGCTTGTGGGGCTAGATGAGATTGGCTCGAAACGACTGCTTGCGGGCGAAAAAGTGGAACTCACTTATCGGTCGATGATTTCAATCCTGCGGCTAGCCGATGTTCTTCGCAAATAAATGATAACGGGACAAGTGAGCTAGATCACTTGTCCCGTTATTAATTAAAGTGGATCGCGGTGGGCAGGCTATAAAAATTCGCCGACTCGGTGGACTTCGGGTTCTAGGTCTACGTTGAATTGGTCTTTGACGGTTGTTTGGATGTGGCGGATGAGTTCGTCGACGTCGGCGGCGGTGGCGTGGTCGGCGTTGACGATGAAGCCGCAGTGCTTCTCGCTCACCTGCGCGCCGCCAACGGCGTGTCCTCGCAGGCCGGCATCCATGATGAGTTTGCCGGCAAAGTAACCCTCGGGGCGCTTGAAAGTGGAGCCAGCACTCGGCATGTCGAGCGGCTGCTTGTCCTCGCGGCGCTGGCGGTAGTCGTCCATGTCGGCCTTAATCATCGCGGCGTTGCCCGGGGCGAGATTGAAAGTGGCCGAAAGTACGATGAAGCCGTCGTCGGCGATGCGGCTCTTGCGATAGCCCAGGTTGAGTTCGTCGACATCGAACTCGATGATGTTGCCGCTGCCGCGGGTGCCATCGTCGAGCTGGCGAGCGGGTTTGTAGACGCGCACGGACTCCAGCACATCGGCCATGCAGGCACCGTAGGCACCGGCGTTCATGTAGCAGGCGCCGCCGACCGATCCGGGGATACCCGAGATGGGCTCCATGCCGGTGAGGCCGGCCTCGGCTGCCGTCGCAGCGACATCGGAAAGCAAGGCGCCGGCTGCCGCCGTGACGTGCGTGCCGTCGACCGTAATGTCGGAGAGGCCCTTGCCCAGCGCCACGACAACGCCGCGGATGCCCTTGTCGCCGACGAGCAAGTCGGAGCCGTTGCCCACGATGGTGAGGGGCAAATCGCAGCGATAACAGGTATCGAGCGTGGCGACGAGGCCCTGCTCGGTATCGGGCGTGACAAAGACGTCGGCCGGGCCGCCGATCTTAAACGTGGTGTGCTCGCGCATGGGCTCGCTCATCAGTACGTTGTCCTCGCCGGCAACGCCAGCAAGCGCGCACAGCAGGTCCTCGTTAAAAAAGTCGTTCTCGTGCATACGAATATCCGCCTTTTGGTGGTCGTCGTCATCAATCGATTGCAATATACCCCACCCGGACGAATTTGGTGCGCTTGCGGCGATAAAACAGCCGTCTACCGGATTGGTAAAGTGTTTATCACCGAGGTAGAGGGGTAGTCGCTATACTTTCAAGAGATTGCGCGTAAACCCGGAAGGAGCGAGATGGCCAACAAAGTCACCCTCAAGCAGATCGCCCAGGAGGTGGGGCTTTCCCCCTCGTCGGTCTCGCTTGTGCTCAATAATCGGCCCTGTCGCATCTCAGAAGAAAACCGCAAGCTCATCAAGGAGGTCGCGGCGCGCAACCACTATGTTCCCAACCAGATTGCGCGTAGCCTGGTCATGCGCGAGTCGCGCACGCTAGGCCTTATCGTCCCTAACATCGAGAGCCGCTTTTTTGCCTCGCTTGCCGGCAGCTTGGAAAAGCGCTGCCGCGAGGACGGCTATGCGCTCTTCATTACCAGCTCGGGCGGAAGTGCCGACGACGATCTTGAGCTGCTGCGTCAGCTGGTGACGCGCGGCGTCGACGGTGTCTTTTTGGTGGTGGGTGACGAGTTCTCCGACGACCGCGCCCTGCGCGAAGAGGTCAGCCATCTACCCATCCCTGCCGTGATGGTCGATCGTGCCATTGAAGGACTCGAGTGCGACAAGGTGATGTTCGACCACGAGATGGGTGGCTACATGGCCACGCGGTATCTAATTGAGCAGGATCATCGCCGCATCGCCTGTCTGGTTAACGCACGCCGTTCCAATACGGGTCGCAAACGACTTGCCGGCTATGAGCGCGCGCTGCGCGAGGTTGGCCTGCCAATCGACGCGCGTTTGGAGTTTGAGAGCGAGTACTACATTCCGAGCGCATACGAGGCCTCGGAGGCGGTACTCGCAACTGACGCCACCGCCGTGTTCGCAAGCTCGGATAACATTGCCCTCGGTTTGCTTAAGCGCTTGCACGAGATGGGGAAGAGCATCCCGGGCGATATCTCGGTGGTGAGCTATGACAACTCGGCGGCCGACGTTCTCTTTGAGCCGGCGCTGACCGCGATTGAGCAGGATCCTGGTGTCCTTGCGGAGCATGCTTTTGGCTGCATGTCCAAGCGTCTTGCCGGTAGGGGCGGTAGGCGTGCCGAAGAGGTCGTTCTGGAGCCGGCACTTATCGTTAAGGACAGCGTGCTCGAACTTACCGAATGTAGCTAAGCGTACTTGTTTGTTTGCATAGATTGCATGCGGAGTGTCCGCTATTTGCCGGCGGGGCCGGGGTGCCTGCCTTGTGTTGAGAAGTTCGCGGAGCCCACTTCTCAAAACAAGGCAGGCACCCCGGCCCTCGTCCGTTAACTCTTCCGCTGGGCGAGCCATAGACGCCGCGCACCGATAGGGTAAGGCAGTGGCTTGAAATTGGTGCTATATTCAGCTTGAGTTGTTTAATGCTAGTACGGGAGGCTGATATGGGGCTGTTCAAGAAGAAAAACCCGCAGGATGCCTTTGATCCCGATGTGTTTACCATCACGGATACGATTTTGGACCCGCCGCGGTTTACGTTTTTGCCGGCTATCTACCAGGATGCCACGCGTCGCAAGTGGGCCGTGCATCAGCGTGGTGCAGAGCCTAAGATTTTTGACTATGCGGACGTGTTGCAGTGCGAAGTAGCCGAGGCGGGCGATCCGGAGGCCGAGGAAGTGACTTCAAAACAGGAATTTGCCCAGCGTATCCTGGCAAATCCTGCCAAGGCGGCGAAAATAAACGCTGCCAAGCGTAATATGTGTCTTGGTATGGGCGTTGTTGTGGCGGTTCAGACGGGAAAAGACGAGGTTTCCAAATTAGAGATTCCCGTTATGACCGACGAAGTTAAACGCGATTCAAGTCTATATAAGTCGTATCGGAATGTCGCCGAGAAGATCAAGGCCGAATTTGATGCCATGGGAGGGCTGGCCTAATTTTGGCGGCATACGTTTCTGAATGAGGAGTCTGTGCAATGGCAGGCGAATCTTATGCAATTCCCCCCAAAGATCGTGCTGTTGAGGGAATTCTTTGGTATATCCAGCACCATCAGCTTGCCGGCGGGGATCGCCTGCCGGCCGAGCGCGTGCTGTGCGAAGAGATTGGCGTTTCGCGTACAGCGTTGCGTGCCGGTATCACGCGGCTCATCTCGTGTGGAACGCTCGAGAGCCGTCGCGGATCGGGTACGTATGTGTGTCCTCCCAAGCCGCTAAACATCTTTCAGGAAACGTATAACTTTTCCGATGCTGTGCGGACTGCCGGTCTGCACCCCTCTTCTCGTCTGGTTTCCACCGGGACCATCGAGGCGGATGAGGCGCTTGCCGACAAGCTTGGGGTGTCTGTAGGCGCTCCTTTGCTCCGCATGCAGCGCGTTCGACTTATTGAGGGCGAGCCGGCGTCAATCGAGACCGCTCACGTTAACCTGTCCCTGTGCCCATCGCTTACCGAGCACGATTTTGAGTGCGAGAGCCTTTACGATGTCTTGCTCAAAGAAGGCGGCGTGCGTGTTGAGCATGGACGTGAGCATATCTCTATCTCGCGTTTGAACGTCGAAGAGGCCGAGCTGCTCCAGCAAGAAGAGGGAACGCCGGTGTTCTATGAGAGCTCGATTGAATTTGATAAGGACATGCGTTTTGTGGAGCATTGCAAATCGGTGATTTTGCCCACAAAGTTTCGCTTTGCCGATAACGGCGAAGAGAACGGCATGAGGAGTGTGGCAGGTGAACAATGGCTGAAACAGTAGATGCCACCCCGGTTTATATGCGCATTCGACGCCGCATCGAGGAGCGTATCGAGCGCGGTACATATCCCACGGGTTCCATGATTCCGTCCGAAAAAGACCTCGCCGAGGAATTTGGTACGACACGCTTGACCATCCGAAGCGCTGTCGATGAGCTGGTTCGGCGCGGGCAGATTCGCCGTGTTCGGGGGAAAGGTGCCTTTGTGGCGCAGAAAGTACCTGCTTTTTTTGAACGCACGGGCGGTTTCCGTGAATCGGTCCGTGCTTCGGGCGGCGAGCCGTCCGTCCGTATTCTCGCACGTTCCAAGCGTTATGCGGGGCCATACTACGCTGACCTGTTTGGCATCGCCGAGGACGACCTGCTCTATTCAATTCGACGCCTGAACTGCATAAACGGTAGCCCCGTATCGATCGAGACGGCGCTGATTCCCTGCCTGCTGTTCCCAACCATCGAAGATATTGACGTGTCGGTCTTCAGCTTGTACGAGACCTATGAGATGCTGGGCCGAAAGCCAGTTATGGCACAGGAAAAGCTCGATATCGAAGCGCTGGGCGCACGAGATGCCGGCCTGCTTGGACTGGAGCAGGGTGATCTTGCCTTGACGCTGGAGTGCGTAAGCTTCGATGCGAGCGGCCAGGCGATCGAGTACGTCAAGTCGTTTAACCGCGGTGATGCGGGTGGATATACCTATACGTACTAGCTGGTTTTTTGCATAACGGGCTGAAAAGTTGACGGAATTTTGATTCGTTGAGCAGACCGTATATACAACCTTACATGGCTCAAAATCGACCGTTCGCCGATGGGGATAAATTAATCGACAAAGAGGTATCAAAAAGCCGTAACCTGTAACTGTGATTGGTATCAAATACTAATGATTTGTTACGAGGTGAGACGATGAAGATGCTCGATTACGTTCAGCTTGCCCATGTGCGTATGGGGGAGAACCTCGAGCGTTCGTCTGAGCTGGTAGCGCAGCTCGTTGATATTTTCCAGTCCGGTTCTTTTGATGCACTGCGCATCGTTGCTTCGGGTTCGTCGCGCCATGCCGCCGATTGCGCCCGCGATTACCTGCAAGATGCGCTGCAGATGCAGGTGTCCGTTGTGACGCCCGAGGCCTTCGTCGATTTTGAACACACCTATCCGCAGCATGCGCTCAACATCGCCGTCTCGCAGAGCGGCTATTCGACCAATACGATTGCGGCGCTCGATTACATGCGTGCACACGATATGGCTGCAGTTGCGCTCACGGCAAACGTCGAGGCACCCATCAAGGAACACGCTGACATCGTTCTTGACTACGGTGTGGGTGTCGAGTCGGTGGACTTTGTGACTCTGGGCGTCGAGGTTCTCGTTGAGTACCTGGTGCTCTTTGGTATTTACGGCGGTCAGGCGCGCGGAACGATTGACGCCAAGGGCGTTGCTCAGCGTCTTGATGACCTGCGCGAGGCTATCCAGGCTAATGCCGTGATGTGCAAGACCGCCGAGGCATATGTCCAAGATCACATGCTCGAGCTTTCTGAGCACATGCCCGCCATGGTCGTCGGCAACGGCCCCAACTATGGTGTTGCCGAGGAGGCAGCGCTCAAGCTGAGCGAGACCATCAAGATTCCTGCCATGCATCACGAAGGCGAGGAGTTCGTCCACGGTCCCGAGATGCAGATCGTTCCGGGCTATCTGGTGTTTATCGTCGACGATCCGCAGGGGTCGGAGCGTCTTGCGAATATCGCCGATGCGCTATCGAACGTTACGGCAAAAACGGTGCTGCTCACGGCCCATCCCAAGGGTAGGGCTCACGAGGTTGCGGTGCCTCAGGTGGCTCCGCTGCTCAGCGCAATTCCCAATCTTGTGTTCTTCCAGACGATTGCGGCCATGATTGCCGAGCGTCTGAAGTCATGGAACGTGCACCCGTATCTCGATACCGTCTCCAAGCAAATGGAGGTCAAGGCAGAGGGCTACGAAGAGTCAGTCAATGCGCTTAAGGCCAAAGCGGCTGAGTGTTACGGAATGTAAGCGGGTTTTGATGCCCGTTGGCATGGGGGATGTGGAAACAACCCCAGAAAGGAGAGACAAATGAAGGAAACCGAGAAGATCGAGATCATGCATTTCGACCAGGAGGGCTATCTCGAGGACGGCAAGAACGTCTACGAGGCCGGCAAGAAGATGACCGCGCTCGCC
>NZ_QRHU01000027.1:0-24332 GCF_003470945.1 Collinsella sp. AM23-17
AGCGGGTGGTTTAAAGCTGGCCGCTGCGCGGCCAGCAGACTAAAGTCTTGAATGAAAGGGCGCTGACCTTCTGGTCGCGCCCTTGAAATTGAACGGCAGATTGTCCAAATGCGGCCCGCGCAGCGTCGGCCGGTCCGCCGTTCGGTAGAACGGCGGAACCCCTAAGGACGCTGGCCCATGCCACCCTCGAGGGTGACGGTCTCGCCGTTCATATACTTAAAGTCGGGACCGCAGAGCTGAACGACAACGCGGCCGATTTCCTTCTCGACGTCGCCGTAGTGGCCAGCCGGCGGCATGTGGACGTTGGCCTTGAACGCCTCGGGATAGGCATCCTGGAAGTTCTCGAGCGCAGCGGTCCAAGCAAGCGGGCAAACGATATTGACGTTGATGCCGTCCTTGCCCCACTCGTTGGCGGCAACGCGAGTCAGACCACGGATGCCCTCCTTGGCGGCGGCATAGCTGCACTGACCATAGTTGCCAAACAGGCCGGCGCCCGAAGCAAAGTTGACCACGGAGCCCTTGGTCTCCTTCAGGTGCGGGTAGGCCTTCTGCATGTACAGGTAGGTGGCATACAGGCCAGAGTAAATGGCCAGGTTAAACTGATCCATGGTGTGATCGGCAATGGTCACGCCCGAGGCGCTGGCCTGAGCATTGTTGACGACGGCGTCGATGCGGCCGAACTCCTCAATAGCCTTGTCGATGACGTTCTGGACGACGGCCTCGTTGTCCTGACCAGCCGAGACATCGGCCTGAACAGGCAGAACCTTGACACCGTACTCGGCCTCGAGAGACTCCTTGGCGGCCTCGAGCTTGGCGACGTTGCGGCCAGTGATGACAAGGTTCGCGCCCTCCTTGGCAAATGCGATATCGATGCCGTAGCCGATGGAGCCAGCGGAGCCGTCCTTAAGCGTGGCCTTGCCGCCGCCGGTAACGATCACGGTCTTACCAGTGAAAAGTCCCATATAAAGTCCTTTCAAATCGCGACGGGCCTGCCCGTCGACTGCGCGCATCCAACTTCACGCGCCAAAAGCTGAAATGCAACTTTAGCGGGTTCAAGTGAAAAATAAAGCCCATGGCAGGCGAACGGCGCAACGTCTTTCGGCGAAGGGAATGTCAAGTACAAACTGGATAAAGTGGCCGAGTTTTTGCTATCGACGCGAGCCATCGAACACGTTTTGAAACTTTGCTGCAGTGCGCGGGATGTCGGCGCGAGACTTTATCATAGGGTGACAAACAACGATGAGGAGCACATGCCTATGACAGACGAGCTGGACCCCCAGACTCAACAGCATATTGATGATTCCGCAGACGTCACTGCAGATGCCGACGCTGTGACCTGCGATGATATTGACCTCGACGACCCCATCTTGGACGAAAGCGCTACGGCGGAAACCCCCGGCGCCGAAGATGCCGGCGAGCAAAACGACGATGCGCCCGCTCAGGACGACGACCCCGTACAGGATGCCGCTTCGCAAGCTGCGGGCCCTATCGAGGTTTCTTCGGAAGAAGAGCTCGACGCCGTCATGGACTCCATGATGGATGCCGTCAAAGCGATGAAAGACGCCGTGGCCGACGCTGACGTTGACGCCGAGGAAGAGGAGGCCGCCGAGGCAGCCTCGACCTTCGTACCCGGCGAGACTCCGGTTGCCGACCAGGGCAGCGCCATGCCCTCGTTTCTGCAGCTCGAGCATCCCACGATTGGCGCTGATGCGGTCGACCCGCACGCAGCAGGCTTTTCTGTGATCGAGGGCGGTACCGGCAATATCGCCGTGCCGCAGGCTGCCGATGCGGACGCTGCCGACACCGCTCGCCCGACCGCCCCGCACTCCTCCGCCGCGAGCCGCGATCTGGGGACCGCTGTCTCGAACACTGCGAACGCCGTGGGCACCTTTATCGCCCAGGGCGCCTCGGCCATGCGCGAGATGAACGCCGCGAAAAAGGCACTTGCCGATGCCCGCGCCCACCTGGCCGAACTTGAGCAGCGCATTGCCGATCAGGCCGAGGAACTCGAGACGCGCCAGGATATCGCAGGCCGCTACGACCAGATCGTCGCCGACCAGCGCCAGGCGATTGCCACGGCCCAAAAGACTGCAGCGGCCGCCGAGATTGACCGTGATGCCCACGCCTCCAAAGCGACAAAGCTCAAGGGTCAGCTCGAACAAATGAAGACAGAGGATGACGCGACTGAGCTCCGTCTGAAGGCCACGCTCGATGCCGTGGAGGCCCGCGAGGCGAGCTCGCGCGAGACCGGCAACCGCCTCGTTCGACGTCTTGAGGATTCCAAGCGCATCCGCGACAAGGTGAAGGCAGAGCGAGACACCGGCATTGCCGCCGCACAACAAACCGTCGACGCCACGCGCGCCCAGCTCGAGACACTGCGTCATGAGTATGCCGAGCTGCAACGCAATCCCTCGGCAAATCCCGCCAACTATACGGTGCGCACCAGCGAGCTCTCGATGCAGATTTCCGACACGGCAGATGCCCTGCGTAAAGCCGAAGAAGATGTCCCGCGCATCACCGCCGACCTTGAGCATTCACTTGCCGCAGCCGAGCAGGCCGTCGAGCAGGCTCAAGCCCCTATCGCCGACGCAAAACGCGCGCACCAAGCCGTGACGACCGAAGCCGATGCCGCGCGCGACGAGTTGCAGACGGCGAAGACTGCCGCCGCGACTCGTCAGCGCGAACTGCGCGAGAAGATCGCCGCGGAGGACAAGGCACGCCGCGACCAGGAGCAGACCATCGCCAACGCCCAAGCAGATGCCGCACATGCACAGTCGATCATCGAACAGGCGACCGAGGTGCACGACCACCCAGAGATCACTGAGTCGCTTGCAGGATCCTTGGCCCGAGACAAAGCCGAACACGCCGAAACCGAGCGCGAAGTGGCCCAGCTCGAGGCTACCGAGGATGACGTACGAGAGCGCACCCGCGACTCACGCATCAAATTCACCGGCGCCATCGTCTGCATCGTCGCCGTGATTCTAGCGATCATCCTGGTCTGGCTCTTCGCGAGCAAGTAAACCAGTTGCCAAAAAACGTTCAACGCAGTTGTGGTGAGATAGTTCCTGTTTAGTCCTCAATAAGGCCAATTCAAGAACTATCTCACCGCAACCTATTTAAATCGACGCAAGGCAACCTATCCCTCTTGCACCAATCTCTTGACATAAGGACTGTCCCCAAGTGCCGACACAAAAGGAACGTCCCCAAGTGCCAACAAAGGCGACGCCGATGCCTTGGCAAAGTCAGCGAAAACCCGCCAGAGCGAGCAAGGTGCCTTGAAACGAGGCGGCATTGACCTTCTGGTCATGCCGCCGAAGTTGAAAGGCAGATTGCCGCTCTGGCGGGTTTGCAGCGTCGAGCCGTTACGCGGTTCGTAGAACCGCGTAACTAACAAATGAGCATCGCATCACCAAAGCTGAAGAAGCGGTAGCGCTCCTCGATGGCGGCGGCGTAGGCATCCATGATCTGGTCGCGGGTGGCAAGCGCGCTCACGAGCATCATGAGCGTGGAGCGCGGCACGTGGAAGTTTGTGATCAGCGCGTCGACCACGTGATAGGTCGAGCCGGGCATAAGGTAGAGCTGCGTCGTGGCGTTCTCGCGCACCACGATGTCACCGCGGCCAAGTGTATCGGCCCCGTCCTCGCGGCCCTCAAAATAGCGCGCCGTCACGGCCGGATCGGACACCGGTGCCTCAGCGTCAAAGGCGCTCTCGAGCGAGCGCACTGCGGTGGTACCGACAGCAATCACGCGATGCCCCTCGGCCTTAGCCTTATGCACGGCGTCGACAACCTCCTGCGACACGTGGTAGCGCTCGGTGTGCATCACGTGCTGCGTGGGGTCGTCCTCCTCCACCAGACGGAAGGTATCGATACCCACCTCGAGCTCGACGGCGGCAAACTTCGCACCCTTGGCCTCGATAGCGGCCATAAGCTCGGGCGTAAAATGCAGACCCGCCGTAGGAGCGGCAGCCGAGTGCTCCTCCTTCATGGCGTAGACGGTCTGGTACTTCTCGGGATCGCCCTCGTAATCGGTAATGTAAGGCGGCAGCGGCACGTGGCCGGCAGCATGGATGGCCTCGTCGAGCGTGCGCGGGTCACCGGCGGCATTGCAACCGGCCGGCTCAAAACGCACCAGACGACCGCCGCGGCTATCGGTGACAAAGTCGATGACCTCGGCCATCAGCACCACGGGAGCCCCCTCGGGCGCATGGGCGCCACCGGCGCGATACTCAATCTGAGCACCGGGCTTCAGGCGCTTGCCCGGCTTGACCAGGCACTCCCAAACGTGACCCAGCGGGTCAACATCCTCGCGGCGCTTGAGCAGCAGCGTCTCGACCACACCGCCCGAGCCAGCCTTGCGACCGATAAGACGGGCCGGCATCACGCGCGTCTGGTTGATGACGAGCACATCGCCCGGCTCGATATAGTCGATGATGTCGCGGAAGATGCGGTGCTCAACGGTACCGCCATGCTCTAGCGGCGTTCCTGTCTCGGAGCCTTTGCGATCAACCACCAGCAGGCGGCAGGAGTCGCGCGGCTCGGCAGGAGCCTGGGCAATCAGTTCCTCAGGAAGGTTGTAGTCAAAATCATCGGTACGCATAGACACGTCGGATACTCCTTATATAGCTAAAGTCCGCTCTACATCCTAGCAGGCTGACGTCCCAAACGAACTACTTTTTGGCGGCTTTGCGCTCGTCGCGGATGCGGGCGCGGTCCATGGCCGCCTCGACAGCCGAGAAGCGGCAACCACAGTAGTTCTGCCGATACATGCCAAGCTCGCGCGAACGACGTGTCGCCTCGGGGTAATACGGGCGAAAATCGCGAATCACCGGGGTGAGCCCGTGTGCCGCCGCCAAGCGCTCAAGCACGTCATTGCAGGTATCGAACAGCTGGTACGGCGAGACGGCGAGCGTCGTGCCCACAAACTCAAACCCGCGCTCCTGGGCCACGCGGCACGCCTCGGCCAAGCGCAGGGCATAGCACGCGCGACAGCGACGAGGCCGATCGACACCCAGCGGTGCCACGCCGGTCTCCCAGCGATCGCGGTCCTCCCCTGCCTCGATGAGCTCGATGTCGCCATCGGCACACCACCGGCGCAGCTCGTCCAAGCGGCGCTGCCATTCATCGCGCGGTTGAATATTGGGGTTGGTCCAGCAAATCGTGGGCTCAAACCCCTCCTCGCGCAGCAGGCGAACCGGCTCAAGCGAGCATGGTGCACAGCACGCATGCAGCAACAACGACTTCATCGACATCTCCTCACCCAAAAAAGCGCACGCCAAAGGACGTATCCTCGCAGGCGACAATGCGGCGGTCGCGCAGGATGGTCCGCACGTAATACCAATCGCCCACGCAGCCCGACAAGTGCAGACCAGCCGCCAGGTAGCACAGCAGCGGATAGCCCGAGAACGCAAACCCCAGGGCAAACGCCACCGTCAAAACAACCGTGGGCGCCAGGCAAATGGCCATGTACCGCCGACGCGAATACACAACGCCCTCGGCGCAGGCATAGATCATCGCCGTCTCACGATTCGCGCCAAAGGTCACCTGCGCGCCCGCAGGCGCCAGCAGCTTAAAAAACACCGCATGCACCAGCTCGTGCACGGCAAACGACGCTGCAGAAACCGCAGCCACACCGACCATCCAGCCCACGACGGTGGTCCAGCCGCCCGCCTCAGCCGCATCCAAGTCCGCAGGCCCGCCCAGCAGCATAAACATCGGCACCAGGCACACGGCAAACACCGCGATCACGGCCATCCCCCACACGAAGCAAGCGTGTAGAAAATCCTCGTCCTCAAACGCATGTATGTTGGAAATCTCATTCATAGCATCTTAGGATAGCGCCCCTGCCACGTACCCGTCCGCATGTGCGATAATGTCGAACGATATGCACGAATTGACCACCGCATCGCCAGGCCTTGCGCCCGGCCGCGCTCTTACCATATGCGAAGGAGTCCCATGGCATCCAAATACTCCATGAACGACCGTCCCAGCTGGCCTCGCCGCGCCATCGTTACCGCCGGCGAGCCCTACGGCAACAAGGGCCTTCACTTTGGCCACGTTGGCGGCGTCTTTGTCCCGGCCGACTTCTTCGCCCGCTTCCTGCGCGACCGCCTGGGCCGCGAGAACGTCATCTTCACCTCGGGCACCGACTGCTACGGCTCGCCCATCATGGAGAGCTACCGCAAGCTCAAGGAGAATGAAGGCTACGATAAGTCCATCGGCGAGTATGTCGAGTCCAATCACTCCCGCCAGGCCGCGACCCTCAACAACTACAACATCAGCTGTGACATCTACGGCGGCTCGGGCCTTGAGCCGGCTGCGCAGATTCACAACGAGGTGACCGCGGAGATTATCGAGCGTCTGCACGAGCAGGGCACCATCTCCAAGCGCTCCACGCTGCAGTTCTACGATGCCAAGGCCGGCACGTTCCTCAACGGCCGCCAGGTCATCGGCCGCTGCCCCATCCAGGGCTGCAAGTCCGAGAAGGCTTATGCCGACGAGTGCGATCTGGGCCACCAGTTTGAGCCCGAGGAGCTCATCGCGCCCAAGAGCCAGCTCACCGGCGAGGTGCCCGAGCTGCGCCCGGTCGACAATCTCTACTTTGATCTGCCGGCCTACCTCGACTTTATGAAGACCTATACCGCCAAGCTCGCCCAGAACCCGCAGGTTCGCTCCGTGGTCTCCAAGACCATGGAGGAGTGGCTGCTGCCGGCTCAGCTCTACATCCAGAACAAGTTCCGCGAGGCCTTCGATGCCGTCGAGGGCCAGCTCCCCGAGCACACCGTGCTGGAGCCCGAGGGCAACAAGAGCAGCTTTACCGTCACCTTCCCCAGCTGGAAGGAGCGCGACGACGCCCACGCGGTGCTCGCCAACGGCGGCGTGCGCTTCCGCAGCGGCAAGGCGCTCGTGCCCTTCCGCATCACCGGCAACATCGACTGGGGCGTTCCGGTGCCCGAGGTTGACGGCGTAACCGACGTCACCTGCTGGTGCTGGCCCGAGAGCCTGTGGGCGCCCATCAGCTACACTCGCACCGTGCTCGCACGCGATGCCAAGGCCGCCGGCGTGACCGAGGGCGTCGCCGCCCAGGATGCCGCCCTCATGGGCGAGCCCGCCGCCGATTCCACGCAGGTCCCCGTGCCCACCTACCAGCACAGCTCGCTCGACTGGCGCGACTGGTGGTGCTCGGACGACGCGCAGATCTACCAGTTCATCGGTCAGGACAACATCTATTTCTACTGCATCGCGCAAACCGCCATGTGGGAGGCCCTGGGTTGGGACCTTACGCAGAGCACCGTCAGCGCCTGCTATCACCTGCTCTACATGGGCAAAAAGGCGAGCTCGTCCTCGCAGACCCCTCCCCCGCCGGCAGACGACCTGCTCAACCACTACACCTGCGAGCAGATGCGCGCGCACTGGCTGTCGCTCGGCCTATCCGAGAAGCCGGTGAGCTTTAGCCCCAAGGCATACGACACGCGTGTGACCGGCAAGGACAAGGACGGCAACGAGGTGCGTGCCTGCGACGACAAGCGCGTTATCGATCCGGCCCTTAAGGAGAGCGCGCTGCTGACCGGCGTCTTCAACCGCCTGGCCCGCAGCTGCTTCTACGGCGTCGCCATCAAGGAGAGCGACGAGAGCCCCTATCGCAACGGCTGCATCCCCGCCGGCGCCGCTTCTGACACCGTGGTCGAAGCCGCCCAGCAGGCAGCCCTCGCCTTTGAGCAGGCCATGTACAAGTTCGAGACGCACCGCGCGCTTGCCGTGTGCGACGACTACCTGCGCGCCGCCAACAAGCGCTGGAGCGACGCCTCCAAGGCCGCCAACAAGCTCGAGGGCGAGCCGGCCAATGCCGCGATGACGCAGGCCCTTGTCGACGCCTTTACCGAGCTGCGCGTGGCGACCGTCCTGATGCACGGTATTGTGCCGGCCGGCTGCGAGCTCATCTGCGAGTACTTCGACGTCGACCCGGTCGCTTTCTTTAGCTGGGATAACATCTTTGCCTCCACGGACGAGTTCGTGGAGATCCTGGGCGAGAAGCCCGGCGAGCACCGCGTGAAGCCGCTGCCCCCGCGCTTCGACTTCTTTAGCAAGCACGAGAGCCAGTACTAAACACTCGACATGTAATGGAATGGGAAGGAAAGACGGATGTCCAAGCCGCGTCGTCGTAAGCAGAAAAAACAGGTCAAGGCCGAGCTCAAGCTCAGGCAGTTTGCCGCCACCGAGCTTTCCGACCAGCTTGCCGCCCAACACTCCGCCGCCGACCTGCCGCGCTTTATGGTCGACACGGTCGCCGGCGCCTATGCGCCCGCCGATGCCGAGCTCATGATCAAGGGCTTCGGCGCCGCGGTCACACGCCCGGTCACGCTGCGCGCCAACACGCTCAAGGCAACCGCCGAGGACATCGCTGCGGCGCTCGATGCCGCCGGCATCGCCCACAACCCCGTCGCCTGGTATCCAGACGCCTTCATCCTGCCCGACGCCCAGGTTTCCGACCTGTGGGACCTCGACATCTACCGCGACGGCAAGATCTACTTGCAAAGTCTGTCGTCCATGATGCCGCCGTTGGTCCTGGGCGCCCAGGCATGCGAGGACATCCTGGACATGTGCGCGGCCCCCGGTGGCAAGACGACGCAGATCGCCGCCCTCACGCAGGGCCAGGCGCACCTTACCGCCTGCGAGATGAGCATTCCCCGCGCCGAGAAGCTCGAAGCCAACCTCCACCGCCAAGGCGCAAAAAACGTGCCCGTCATGCGCATCGACGCACGCGAGCTCGACGAGTTCTTCCGCTTTGACCGCATCCTGCTCGATGCCCCCTGCACCGGCACGGGCACCGTCATCAGCGGCAACGAGAAAAGCCTGCGCGGCCTGACCGAGCAGCTGCTGAGTAAGTGTGCCCGCTCGCAGCGAGCACTTCTGGACCGCGCCATGGGAGCCCTTAAACCGGGCGGCACGCTCGTCTATTCGACTTGTTCGATCTTGCCGCAGGAAAACGAGGACGCCCTGCAAGAGGCCCTCGACAAGCACATGGATTGCGAGCTTATCCCCCTCGACGGCACGCCGAGCGAAAGTGAAACGCGCCGTGCTCAGGAAGTTGGCGAAGAGCCACGCATCGAGTGCAACGCCCTCACCGAGGCCATCGCCGCCAGCCACGTCTCGTCCGTCGCCAACGGTATGCCCGGCACGCTGACCATTCCGCCTAGCCGCGACTTTGAGGGCTTCTACATTGCCCTGATCCGAAAACGCAGCTAGCGCACGGATCCAAAACTCAACAAGCTATCTCTGTGCGCGTTTGCCCTGCTGGTCGCGATGCTGTTTAAGCATCGCGCGCTCCTTGCGTTCGGCCCTTTTGCCTTTAATGGCCGTAACCACAAAATAGATGACCGCGGCGGCAACGATTGCGCCCACACACAGGCCAATCGAGCCCAACATTGCTGTCAATTCCATACCGCGTCACCTCTCTTTTAAACGGGACTTTCAAGATAGCACCTCGATCCCCGCCACCACAGCTCCTTCACGTTCGCCGCCCTTCGGTCTAACGGGGGACGCGGCGGGGAAAAATCAACTCGTCAAACGATTTAGCAAGCACAACGCTGCCGGCACCCTGCCGGCCGTCATCACATAGAATCGAGCCTCCATGGATACCCTCAACGATCTAAACGAGCGCGTCGACGCCTTCGTCGGCACCAGCTCCTTCGACACGCCTGCCGCGGCAAACGACCAAGCTCCCATCGATGTGCCCGCCGAAGTTCACGAAGACATCGTCGCCTCGGTCGATTTCTCCGAGGTCGAGCTCGCAGACGAGTTCACCGAGCCCCAGGTAGCCGTCACGCCCAACGGCCTGCTCCCTATGGAGCCCCTGCCCATCGACGGACGTCTGCGCAAGGCTGCCCTTCGCATGCCCGACGAGATCGAGGAGGCCAGCGGCTTCACGCTCTTCGGCCGCCGCATCAAGTCGCTCATTTACACCACCGATGTCGCGGTCATCCGCAACTCCAACGCCGATGCCGTCTTTGCCGTTTACCCCTTCACGCCGCAGCCGGCCATTACGCAGGCACTGTTGACCGTCGCCGAGTGCCCGGTCTTTGTAGGCGTGGGCGGCGGAACTACGACCGGTAAGCGCTCCGTGCAGATGGCAGCCGTCTCCGAGATGCAGGGCGCGGCGGGCTGCGTGGTCAACTCCCCCGCTACTGCCGAGATGGTCGAGCACATCACCAACATCGCCGACATCCCCGTCATCGCTACGGTCGTTCGCTGCGACGACGATGCCCACGCCAAGGTGCGCGCTGGAGCCAAGATTCTCAACATCGCCGCCGGCAAGAACACGCCCCAGGTCCTACGCGAGCTGCGCAAGCACTATCCCAACCTGCCGCTCATCGCGCCGGGCGGCAAGACGCCAGAGAGCATCCGTGAAACCATCGCCGCCGGCGCCAACGCCATCATCTGGACGCCGCCTTCGGCCCAGCAGCTACAGACCGACATGATGCAGCGTTATCGCAAGATGAAGGAAGACGCCACACCTGTCATCTCGCACGACGATGTGCCCATTATCGACCAGGTCTCCGCCGCCGAGGTCAGCCAGGTCGAGAACATGAATCCCGACGTGCCGATTCCCGACGAAGTCATCGAGCGCGTCGCTTCGATCCACGAGCGCGTCGAGGAGCATCGCGCCAACCGCGGCCTCAAGCCGTCACTGCACGGCTTCTTCTTCCGCGGAAAGAAACGCTAACCCCAACAGCAAGGCCCGCCCCACAAACGTGAGGCGGGCCGTTTTCGTTTGAGCAATCATGCAGCGATGTGATGGGGCAAACTAATCCACGCGCTTGTCGCCCATAAAGAAGAGCGCCACCGTACCAGGTCCGGTATGCGAGCCAATCAGAGTACCGATGTTATTGATCTCAATCTTGCCTTTAAGCTGCGGAATCTGTTCCTCGATCAGCGCCGCAACTGCCTCGGCATCCTCGCGGCACGCCGAGTGCGACATGACGCACTTACCCGAATAATCCGCACCGTCCTGCACGTGTGCCATCATGGTCTTGGCCATCTCGGAAATCGCGCGCTTCTTAGTGCGAATCTTCTCACGTGGCGACAGCCCACCTTCGCAATCGACCGTCATAAGCGGGCAAATCTTAAGCGCCGTGCCGATGATCGCGCTCGCGGCCGAAATGCGACCACCGCGCAGGTAGCTCGACAGATCGGTCGAGAAGAACCAGTGGTGCAGGTTGAGCCTGTGCTCCTCAATCCAAGCGGCCGTCTCGTCGAGTGAAGCCCCGCTATCGCGCACGTCGGCGGCACATTCCGCCAGCAGGCCAAAGCCCGAAGACGCTGCCAGCGAATCGATGACGCGCACCTTGCCGCCCTGGGGATAGCGATCCGCGAGCATCTGCGCCGCAACGCAGGCCGATCCATACGTGCCCGAAATACCCGACGACAACGTCAGGTGCAGCACGTCTTTGCCCTCGGCAACAAGCGGCCCCCAAAACTCCTCGTACTCACCCACGCTCACCTGAGACGTCTTGGGCATGGCGCCCGCGGATATCTGGGCAAAAAACTCGTCCGGCGTAATCGACTGATACAGATCGTCCGTATAGACAACATCGTCGATCTCGTAATGAAAACACACGACAGGGATATTGCGCGATTCAAAGAACTCCCGAGTTCGATCGGCGGCGGATTCACAGGTCAGGACAAAATCACTCATATGAGGCTCCTTACTCATTGCTGCGCAAATTATCGCACAGTGAGCCTATATACGGTACATATGTCCACTATTTACCAAATCGAACCAATAATAGCGAACATCTTTACCACCATCGTCTCCACCGACCCCACGCATAAATATCTGAGAAAACACCTTCTGTCGTCTCCACCCAACCGCCATATCTACCTCAACTAAATCGATTTACCAAACCGTTCGGCCAACAATTCGACCTCCCACCCCCAATCGAAACAAAAGCGGCGCATACTGATAAACGTTTGACGCTGTTTATCAGTTTTACCAACCCCATCGGAAGGTGTTTCATGGTCGCATTCGATCGCAATCCGCAAGACTTCAAGTATCTGCGTCTGCTGTCGAAACAATTTCCCACCGAGCAATCCGCGTTTACCGAGATCATCAATCTCTCGGCCATCCTCAACCTGCCCAAAGGCACCGAACATTTTATGAGCGACGTGCATGGCGAGTACGAAGCCTTTATGCACATCCTCAACAACTGCTCGGGCGTCGTGCGCGAGCATGTCGACGAGATTTTTGGCGACACGCTCACCTTTGACGAGAAGGGCGAGCTGTGCACGCTCATCTACTACCCGCACGAGAAGATCGAGCTGGTCCGCAGCCAGCGCGAGGACTCGCCCACCTGGTACAAGACGATACTTGACCAGCTCATCATGGTTGCCCGGTCGCTTTCGAGCCGCTATACGCGCTCCAAGGTGCGTAAGGCCATCCCGCGCGATTACGCCTATATCATCGACGAGTTGTTGCACACGCACCCGGACGAGAACAACTATCGCGTGCGCTATCACGAGCGCATCGTGGAGTCCATCCTGGAGACCGCAAGCGCCGACGACTTTATCGAGTCGCTTGCCTCGCTCATCAAGCGCCTGGCCGTCGACCACCTGCACCTGGTGGGCGACATCTTCGACCGCGGTGGCGGCGCGGCCAAGATTATGGACCGCCTGCTCACCTACCATTCACTCGACATCCAGTGGGGCAACCACGACCTGCTGTGGATGGGCGCTGCGGCCGGTGAGCCCGCCTGCATCGCCACGGTGCTGCGCAACAACCTACGCTACGACAACTACGAGATCCTGGAGAACGACTACGGCATCTCGCTGCGTGAGCTTGTCGCCTTTTCCGATGCCACCTACACCGCCGGTGAGTCCATCACCCCGCTGATCAAGGCCATCAACGTGCTGCTCTTTAAGCTCGAGGGTCAGATTATCCAGCGCCACCCCGAGTTCGACATGACCGACCGCCTGCTACTCGACAAAATCGATCACGACACCGGCACGGTCACGCTCGCCGACGGCAGCGTGTGGCCGCTCACGACCAATGACTTCCCCACCGTCAACCCGGCGGACCCCTATTCGCTCACGCCCCAAGAGCAGCACATCATCGACAAGCTCGTGTCCGAGTTTGTCACCGCCGATCACCTGCATCGCCATATCGATTTTCTCTATTCCCACGGCTCGATGTACAAGGTCGCCAACGGCAACCTGCTGTTCCATGGCTGCGTGCCGCTCAACGAAGACGGCACCTTTAGCAGCATGAACTGCCTGGGCACCTGGCACGCTGGCCGCGATTATCTCGATTTTTGCGACCACATCGCCCGCCGCGCCTGGCGCGTGGGCGACCGCGACGCTCTCGACTGGATGTGGTACCTGTGGATTGGCTTTAACTCACCCGCCAGCGGACGCCTGGTGCGTACCTTTGAGCGCGCCTATATCGCCGACAAGAGCACCTGGGTCGAGCCGATGGACCCGTACTTTACGCTTACCAAGTCGCCCTCGGTCTGCGACGACATCATGCGCGAGTTTGGCGTCGCGCCCATGGCATGCTCACCGACCGGTCACATCATCAACGGCCACACGCCCGTTAAAACCACCAAGGGCGAGCAGCCCATCCGCGCCGAGGGCAAGCTGCTGGTCATCGATGGCGGATTCTGCCGCGCTTACCATCCCAAGACGGGCATCGCCGGCTACACGCTTATCTCGAGCTCGCGCGGCTGCCGCCTCAAGTCGCACCGGGCCTTTACGACGGTTGCCGAGGCACTCACGCGCAACGTGGACATCGAAAGCGAGACCAACCGCTTTGACGAGGCCGACCGCCGCCGCATGGTGAGCGACACTGATACCGGTGCCAAGATCCGCAGCCAGATCCAGGACCTACGCCAACTGCTCGATGCATATAGAAACGGTGCTATCGAGGAGCGCGCCTAGCTCCACCCGCGGGGATTGGCTAAACTTGCTGAGTTTGTCATCCCCGCGGCGCTTCGGCGCCAGCTTAAGGCAGGTACCATGCAAAAGCTCCTTGCGCAGATCATGAAATTTGGCGTCGTCGGTGTCATTGCCACGGTCATCGACTTTGGCATTATGAATCTGCTCCACTACGGTCTGGGCCTCAACATCCTAATCGCCAATACCAGCGGCTTTATCATCTCACTCATCTTTAACTACCTCGCCAGCATGAAGTACGTGTTTGCGCACAAGGAGGGCATGAGCCGCCGCCGCGAGTTCATTATCTTTGTCGTGTTGTCCGTGATCGGCTTGGCTCTCAACGACGGTATCGTGCTGGCGCTCAACACCGGCTTGGGGCTTGAGGCCAATATCGCCAAGATTTGCGCCACCGCGCTTGTCATGGTCTACAACTTTGTGACCCGAAAGATCTTCCTGGAGGGCGACGAGACCAAATAGCTCGACACACCTGCAGCATTACGGCGCCCACGGACGACGCGCGCTCAGCGCAGTATCGTCCGTGGGTGCCGCTCGTTTACGGGCAAATTTTCAACGTTTGCGGATTAGCACTTGATAATTTGGCGAGTTCGTATAGTTCTTGGCAAAGACCTTACGTTTCCCTTGCAAAAGCTCTAAAGTATCCCCTGCTCGATTCATCAACGCATTGGATGTGATTACGTGCGCAAGGCACTGGCACAACCTCATACCAAGCAGTTCCTCAAGTTCGCTGTCGTGGGTCTTATCTCCTTTGGCATCGACTGGGGTATGCTCATTGCGCTCGTCGAGCTGTTTCACCTCGACTTTTTGATGAGCACCACGGTCTCGTTTACCACCTCCGTTGTGGTCAACTACTGGCTCAGCATGAAGTACGTGTTCGACCACCGCGAGGGCATGAGCCGCAAGCGCGAGTTCACGATCTTCACCATCCTGTCGGTGATCGGCCTGGGCCTCAACGACCTATACATGTTTGTGGGCGTCACGTTTTTGAGCATCGGCTACCAGGCCATGAAGGCCATCGCCACGTTCCTCGTCACCTGGTACAACTACTTCAGCCGTCGCTTCTTTCTCGAGGGCGCACGGTCGTAGTCGATTCGCTATTTGCTTGAATGTATAACCGGTTGGAATTCCCATTCCAACCGGTTTTTTTGTTTGCCGAGAGACCCGGCGACCCAATCCCATCCGCATGAAAAACGGGCGGCCCGGATGTTTGTCCGAACCGCCCGTCTGGCGCGCTATGTCGAAGCCTCTAGCCTGTAACGTAATACCAGACCACGTTGTCGCCGTTGGAGAGAACGTAGTTGCTGCAGGCCGTCATGGGCGTTGTGCCGTTGACGGAGTACATCCAGCCGCTCGTGCCGCCGTACTGTTTCTCGGCCAAACCACCAATCGCAGAAACATACGTGCCGTACGACGAGCCATGTGCGTTGACAGAAAGGCCCAGCGCGCACAGGGCATCGTAGACGGTAGCGCCTTCGTTAAAGGTAAAGGTGCCACCAGAAGACACAGGATTGCCCACAGCGCTCGATGTGACCGAAACCGTCACCGTTACGTAGCTGGACTCCTGCGAGCCGCTCTGGCCGCCCGAGGGAGCGCTTCCGCCATTAGAGCTGGAGGCTCCATCAGACGACTGACCGCCGCCCGAAGAAGCACCGCCAGACACATTGGAAGTATCGCCGGCTCCCGTATTCTGGGCAGCGGATTTATCTCCAGACTTCTTGCCGTCCCGACCATCGGACTTCTTGCTATCCGAGCTTTTATCCGATTCCTTGTTTGAAGACTCGGAATCGTCCTTGGACTGATCTTTTGCGTCATTCGATGACTTGGAATCCTTGGAACTGGCCTCGCCCGAAGTCGTAGTCGAGCCAGACGCCTTGGTGTCCTTGGTGACGACGCTCTCCCCCGTCACGGTCTGAACGAGCCAGTCAATGGACCAGGCGCCGCTCTCGGAAGGATGGACGAAGCCCAGCGATATGACAATCAGCGCAACGCACGCGGCAATCAGAACGCCAAGAAGCGCCTTCCGTCGAGGGGCGGACGCCGCCGAAGCGGCGCCCTGTTGCTTTGCATCGTCGAACTGAATGAACGAGGAATTTGGTTGCTTGGGGTCAGCGTCCTTGGATTTATTGGACACAGCCCTCACCTACCGACGTTTGGTGAACACGAACACGCCGACGATGGCGAGACCGATGACGCCGGCGGCAACGCCAACAATGGCGAGCGGGTTGGTGCCAATCTCCTGCTCGGAAGCACTAGAGGACTTCTTAGCAGTGGTCGTGGAAGCAGCACCCGTATCGGACTTGGAATCGGACTTCTTGTCGGACTTGTTGTCCTTGGTCTCGGTCTTGGTCGACACCGTCGTCTTGGTCGTCGGCTTATGACCCGGGGCGATAGCGCCGCCGGCCTGCTGGCCCTTCGTGCCGGAGCCGGAACCCATGCCCGTGTCAGCACCGGAACCGTTGCCAGCGCCACCGTTGCCACCATTAGTGCCAGAACCGCCATTGCCGCCAGGGTTAACAGCATTCTCGGTCCACTTGGCATACAGCGTCAGATCGGCCGTCACCGGCGTACTGAAGTCATACGCCTGCGTGCAAGCCTCATCGGTATACCAACCGCCGAAAGTGTAGCCATCGCGCGTCGGATCGGCCGGCTTGACCAGCTTGCCATCGGCCGTAGCAACAAACTTAGTATCGCAAGCAGACCCGCCGTTGGAATTAAAGGCAACCGTCCAAGACTCAACGGCCCCGAGCTTGAACAGCGTGCCCGAGTCATTGATGTAGTACAGGTTGCCAGATGCATCGGCAATGACCGGAGAGTCACAGTACTGGTAATGGCCAGCCGCATCATAAATCTGCGTCGCCTCTGCATCGCCGAGCGTATAGCGATACACGCCACCACCAGTTGAGTAGTTGACGTAATCCTTGCTATCCGCGCTGTTCACGGTGAAGTACACGTAGGTCTTGCCGCCCTGAACACTCACCAGCGGAGTAGCAGCAATACCGTTGAGGCCAGCCGGCAGCGCCTTGCCGTCGGCAGCAGCGACCATCGTGGTCTTACCCGTCTTCAGGTTATAGAGAACCAGAGCAGAGCCCTTAGCCGTCTGTCCGCCGACAATCAGATTGTCACCAGACACCGCAGGGGCGCTCAGATTATTCGTAAGGCCCAGATCAACCGTCTTCTGTTCACTCAGCACGCCCTTTGCCGAAAGCGAAATCACATGGAGCTTTCCGTCGTGCGTCATCTGATAGAAGGTCGAACCATTGGACGGATCGGCAATGCAATCGGCATTTGCGACAGCGCCGAGCTTCATGGTCGAAACGACATCGCCCGTCGTCTTATCAATGCACTTAAGCGTGCCCGCGCTCGTAGGAACAATGGCGTACTTATCCGTCAGCGCAGCGCCAGTCCAATAATAGCCCTCGGAGGGGTCAATGTTCTGCCAAGAAACTTCGCCCGTGGCAATCTTGATACGCTTCAGGGAGCCGTTGCCGTAGGTCGCGTTGTAGTTCTCGTCATACGAAATATCGACCGTACCAACATAGACGTACTCGCCGTCCGAAATCACGGTGCAGGAGCTCTGCGTCAAGTCCGTCAAACCGGGCGTCAGCCACTTGCAGATCAGCTTGTCTGCAGTAATCGCCTGGACCGCACCGCCGTTGAGCGGAACGATGATAAGGCCATTGGTATAGATCGGACGAGAGGTATAGCTCACCTTGGAGGCAAGCGGCGCAGAGGCAACCTTTTTGCCCGTGGACGAATCGATCTTAATGAGTTCGTTCTCGGTCGCGATGTACACAAAGCCGTTAGCGATGACAGGCTCGCTGCAGTTGGCATACTGCTGGCCAGACTCGGCCTTCCAATCGAAGGCCCACTTAAGACCGGCGGCCTGCGCAGGCGTCTTGGCATCCGTTACGGTCGAACCGTTGCCACTGTTGCCGTAGCCGGCCCACTCGGCACCCCAATCAGGAGCCGTCGCGCTCGGGTCCACGACAATCTTGTCGGGATCGGGCATGGCCGAATCGTCGGTGGTATATGCAAGCGTAACCTTATCGCCGCTCTTGAGCGTAATCTGATTGGCGCAGAGTAAGGAGGGCTCTCCATTGATATACAGGTGCCAATATTTATTGGTCGCAGCATCCCAGACATACGGCTTGTGATCGAACGGCGAAGTAATGGAATTAAGGGACCAGTACTCACCACTCTGGGAGCCGTTGTACGTAACGCCCTTGGCCTTCAGAGCTACCTCAATAAGGTTCTGGGCCGTGGAGCCTTCGGGCAGAGAAACATTGCTTGCCGTGCCCCAACGCGTATTGTTCCCGTTGACATCGGGACCGATAACATCGACGGACCCAAGAACCTGACCGGGGAGGGCATCGGCGTCAGCACCATACATAAAGGTGACGGCGTCACCCTCCTGGAGCTTGTAGGCACCGGCGCCAACGTCGGCGAACTTGCCATTTACGTAGAATTGCCAATAGCTCTTGGTCGCAGCATCCCAGCCATAGGACTTACTGTCGAACGGCGAAGTAATGCCGTTGAGGAACCAGCCCCAAGACGATTCGCCAGCATCGAGAGTAAGGCCGGTCTGCTCAAGGAGATCCTTGGCAGTAGAGCCCGCCTTGAGACTCGTCTGGCCCGTCGAGGCCCACACCTGCTGCTTGCCGTCCTTGTCCTTGCCAAGCACCTGAACGGAAGCATGAACGGAATCAGAGGGCAACTGGTCGCCCCAGCCACCGTAGAACCACGTGACGGTATCGCCGGCATGAATGGTGACATTGTCCGCCGTATAGTCGCTCGACTTGCCGTTGATGAACAGCTGCCAAGAGGTCGAATAATCGAGCGGCGTACCCAGCTCAACGCCGTTGTACTTAAGGCTCAGAATGAAGGAGCCTGCAGCAACGGCGTCGATGCCATTCGCCTCGAGCGCGACCTTCGTAAGGTCAAGTGCGCTCGAGCCGGACGTCACCACATACTGCGCGTTATCGACCCAAGTCTGAGTCTTGCCCTGGGCATCGCGACCAATGACGGTCACATTCGCAGCAAGCTGGTCCTTAACGACAGGGGACGAGCTACCAGCCGTATAGGCAAACTCAATCTTCTGCCCCTGGGTGAGCTTGACGCTGCTCGCGCCAACCGAGGAAGACGCACCATCAACAAAGAGCTGCCAGAAGGCACCAGTTGTCGCGTCGTAGGCAAGCGTGCGGCTATCTGTCGGGGACGTAATGCTCTTGAGGTAGAACCCGTATGCCGTGTTTGCATCGTAGTCTGCCTTGAAGCCCGTCTTCTGCTGCAGCTTAACGAAGGCGTCCGCAGCCGTCGCGCCCTCGTCGAGCTTGAGTTGCGTAGGTGCCACCCAGGTCTGAGCCTTGCCGTCGGCATCGGTGCCGATAATCGAGAACGAGACCTCGACTTGCTTCTTGGCGACATCGCCGGTTTCTGTCGGGTTCTCTGCCTGGACGGCAGCCACGGCGGCAGATCCTGCTTGGCCAGCGGATGCCGTCGAAGACTGCTCGCTCGCGGTAGGGTTCTCCCCCGTCGCCGAGCCCTCGTCGCCAGTTGCCGCCTCTGTTGTGGCGGCACTAGCTGCAGGCGCGCCCTCGGAATCCGAAACCTCGGCCTTACCCTGGTCGGCAGCACCGTCCGCGGCCCCCGTGCCCTCACTCGGTGTCGCAGCCTGAGCCACAGCCCCGGCAATGCCCTCGGCGCCCTCGGCCCACAACTGAGCCGGCGTGGTGCCAAAGGCCATCGCGAAGGCCAGGAATGCCACCAGGCCGCGCTTGGCTACGCCGCGCGCAATTGCGCCACGGCGATGCAACGAGGCGCGCTCGCGCTCGCCCTCAAACATATCCATTTGTCCCCCATTGTCTGTACTTGGAGCGTTGCCTTGAGGCTGCCCCACGTCATCGCGCATGTTGCGCTCGAGTTCCCCCATCGGGGTCCCCCTTCCCTCCAGAGCCCTATGCACACCGGCGGCATACGCCGCAGCCGCATGCAAGATGGGAGGCGATCCGACTTAACCTTAACGACTCGGGCACGTCGTCCGATCTGCGACGCGAACATCCCGAGCCAAGAGGAATTACGGTTACTGGTACAGCTGGGGACTTGCACCCCGATTCTCCCAAACGCGCAGGAAAACCGCGCATTCGTGCGTCTCCGCACCACCATCTAGACCATCGATTATTACCGTCGATATGGTAGCACGCAAAAGGGCCTCGCACGCAGGCGAAGCCCAAGGTAAAAGCTATTGTTTGCGATAGGAAAATGCGGTGACGGTCGCAGCCTCTAGTGCTTGCCACCGTGACTGTTGAGCCAGATATTGCGGCCCAGCATAAGCGCCAGCACCAGCGCGCTCACGTAGCCCATAAAGCCAATGACTGGGATACCAAACACAACCGGCTCGATGCGCGCGTAGTACACCACCGACGAACCGATAAACAGACCGGCGATCACAATTGCCATCGACATGCGGTCGATAATTCCGCCCAGCTGTCGCAGCGCCTTATCGCTGCTCATGATCTGCGTGTTCACCTTAAGCTGGCCGCGCGTGAGCATACGCGAAGCCAAGCCCAGATACTCGGCCGCCTCGAGCGAGCCTTTTGCCGCGCGATAGCTGCTCGCGGCAAGATCGCGTCCCATGTCGCGCACGCGCGCATAAGTGCTTTTTTCGTTTTTGATATGCGTCTGAATGATCTGGATCATGTTGACGTTGGGCATATACTCGGTCAGCAAGCCCTCGAGCGTCACCATGCCGCGCGCGAACATCGTCACCACGCTCGGCAGCTCAACGTCATTCTTACGCGCGAGGTTTAACAGCGAGGTCAAAAACTCGCCGATATCCAGATCCTTCAGGTCGAGGCCCGCAAAGTCTGCGACGATAAAGTCCAAATCGGACAAAAAGGCCGAATGATCGAGCTCAGCCGAGTCGCCACGCGTCACGGCGAAGCGCATGAGCGAATCCTTGAGCTTGGGCACGTCACCCTCAGCCACGGCGAAAATCATGTCCTTGACGATACCGCGATCGTGACTCGACATGCGTCCGACCATGCCCAAGTCGATAAAGTAAACGATGCCGTCCTTGAGAATAATGTTTCCCGCATGCGGGTCGGCATGGAAAAAGCCGTCGTCGAGCACCTGCGTCGAGTAGTCCTCGACAATCGCGGCACCGATCATTTCCAAGTCATAGCCCGCGGCCACCAAGCGTTCAGGATCGGCGATCGAAATGCCGTCGACGTAGTCCATAACCACCACGTGCTCGGTGCACAAGTCCAGATAGGATTTAGGGCACGTCACGCCATGAACGCTCTTATGGAACTCGTAGAAGTCGTTGAGGTTTTTGGCCTCGGCCAAAAAGTTGGTCTCCTCGCGAAACGAGGTCCACAACTCCTCGACTACGCCGTGCAGGTCAACGAATTGATCGGTGTTGACGAACTTGGAAACGATACGCACCACCGAGCGGATGATATCGATGTCCTGTGCCATAACCTGCTGCGCACCGGGGCGCTGCACCTTAACGGCCACGTCCTCGCCGGTCACCAGGCGGGCACGGTGTACCTGCGCGAGCGACGCGCTTCCGAGCGGATTGGGGTCGATCGCGTCGAACATCTGCCCCAGGCGCTGGCCGTACTCCTCTTCCAGACACCGGAGCACTACCTCATACGGCACCGGCTCTACATCGGAGCGCAGACGACGCAGCTCGTCGCAAAACCGCTGCGGCAAAATCTCGGAACGGTTAGCCAGAATCTGCCCCATCTTGACGAACATGGGGCCGAGCTCTTCGAGCAGACGGCGCAGGCGCACCGGCGTGAGGTTGTCCCACACGCGATACTTTTTGATCAGGCGAACAATCTGCCCAATGCGCTCACGACGACCTGCCGGCGTGAGTTGGTATTCCTCGTCCGGTGCCATCGCGTCGGGCTCTTCGGGGACCATATCGACAGCGCGCGGCTTCTTGCGAGCGCCCGAGACGGCGGCATCGACCTCATCGACAACCGCCGCCTCGTCACCCAAGGGATCTAGATTGTTGTAATCGGTAGTGGAATCTGCCATCTGCGCTGCTACTCGGCCTCTTCGGTGTCCCCTGCATCGTCGGGCTCAACGGACTCGACGGGCACCGAGGTCACGTTGTCCTCGACCGAATCGACGATATCGCGCACATGGGCCAGGAAGGCCGTGCGCTCGGGGGCGGTCATAACGCGGACGCGAGCCAGGATGAGCTCATCGAGCACGCGCTGGGCCGCAGTCTCGCCCTGCATGCCCAGGCGCTCGGTCAGGTCGGAGATGGTGCCACCCGCCTGCTCGAACATATCGGACACGCTGCGGGCGATATCGGGGGTGCCGGCATCCTTGCGGACCTGCTCGCCCTTGGTACCGAGGTCGTCGAGGACCTTCTTGCCGCCCTCGACGGCAACGGCGGCGGCACCGAAGCCCACGTTAATGGCGCCGTTAACAAGCTGATCGAGTTTCATAACCATGGTTGGCTCCAATCATGAACAACTGCATTGGCCTTCTTGTACCCAAGATTGAGTGAACGACACAAAATCGTTTTACCGCCAAGATAGAAATCGAGCGGGGCAAAGCCTTTGACGGCGTTTGCCCCGCTCGTTCGCTGCAATACGGCTTTTACCTAATGTTGTCGTTCATCGCGAAAGAGTTCTTCATGGCGCAGCTCGTGGTGTAGAGCACCTTGCCCAACAGGGCATCGGTCTCCACGCGCATGAGCTCGGCAAAGGCCTCGTTGGCGCGGGCGAGCTCGGCGGGCACTTCGGCCTCGGGCAGCGTGGCTACGACAGCGTCAACGTCGTGAATCTGCTTGTGGCCCATGCCGCCGACCTTCTCCTGGTAGTCCTCCACGGCGCGACCGCACTCATGGAAACGGACGTCGGCCAGGGCGCCGATCAGGCGGTTGGCCCAGTAGAAGTTTTCGGACGTTACGCGAGCCTGCGTGTCGGCATAGTACTCGGGCATGGTCTCGACGTTGGCGTACAGCGGAACCAGCGCGTTAAACGAGTTGGAGCCAAAGGCCATCCACTGCACGGCGCGGTAGGCCGGCTGCGCATAGGGACGCAGCTGCAGTACGGCGAGTTGGCTGTTGCGGTTGATCCCGATGGGACGATAGGCGCCGCGTGTGGCGGGCGTACCCTTGCTGCCGTAGCAGTCGTACTCCGTGCCCTGGTAGTGGCTCGAAAGCACGTACTTGATGTCCTCGATGGTCACCTTGCGCTCGGGCACGCGGCTCCAGGGAATATCGTCGCTCTCGGGCGTGTAGTCGGCCTCGGGGCCATCCCACACGTCGCTGGGGTTGAGGCAGCGCTGCATGTACCAAGCGCGCGGCGTGTTGTAGACATGGTCGCTGTCGCTGTGCGAGCCAAAGGCCTCGCGCGGGTTAAAGACCACGGCCGGGCCGTCGCCATCGACGCCAAGCGTCAGGTCCAGATGCCACTCGGCCATCCAGGCGCGCAGGTCGGCGGAGCACATGTGGTCGGCCTGGGCGCCCTCAGCGTCATCCAGGTCAAAGCTGTCGATACCCAGTTGGTTGGGCATGGTCACATAGGCGTCGTCGGGCACGCGCTTGGCGATCCAGTGGTGGCCGCCGATGGTCTCGAGCCACCAGATCTCGTCCACGTCGCTAAAGGCGATGCCGTTGTTCTCGTAGGTGCCGTAGCGCTCGAGCAGGTCGCCCAGGATACGAACGCCGTCGCGGGCGGACTTGGCGTAGGGCAGGACCAGGGTCACCATATCCTCCTCACCCAGGCCACCAGGCTGCGCCGGCACATAGCCGTCCTCACCCTCGTTGCCCTTGGCGGGCACGTAGTCCACAAGCGGGTCGGCACCGCGGACGCGCTCGTTGGTGGTGAGCGTCTCGGTTGCGGACATGCCCACATTGAGCTCGTTGAAACCGGCCTCGGCCCAGATGCCGTGGCCCGGGACAACATCGGGGACGCTCGTGTAGCGCATGGGGTTATCGGGCAGTTCAACGGTCAGGTGACTCAGGACGCTCGTGTAGACGCGCGGCTGCTCGTCGGGATGCACCACGCGCATACGCTTGGGCTCAAACACCCCGTTGGACGAGTCCTCGTTGCGGGCAACCAACGTCGACCCGTCGTAGCTCGCGTTCTTACCAACCAAAATCGTTGTGCACGGCATGCGCATCCTCCTTGAGCGAAGAAATCAAACGATAACAGTGTATCGCTTCGGCGCAGAAAGGGCGAAACCGCGGCGCTGGCAACCCCTGTGGTCAAAAAATGCCAAATGTGTGTACTGTCACCAATTTAGTAACATCAATTTTGCTACGTATGGGTGTCAAAAGTCTACATTTGTTCAAAAATTAGATGATGTAAGGTAGCGCACAGAGATGTGGTGTAAGAGGCGGGGCATGCCCCGCCTCTGCCC
>NZ_QRHU01000028.1:0-20490 GCF_003470945.1 Collinsella sp. AM23-17
GGGCCGTGTTCCGCTATGCGGTTGTCAATTTGCGAAAGAAATTATGCGTCACCAACTAAGCATCAGGTTGGCGACACTGAGCGCAAAATCTGTCCGAGAGGCCAAAATTGCCTGTTACTAAATTGGTGACAGTACTCATATTTGCCATTTTTTGGCCACAGCACCCTAGGAAGGGTGCCCCGGAGCTCCCCATAGGGGAGCTCCGGGCTTCACAGGGGCACGAATAGCCCACTCCGACCTGCGAAATCTGTACTCGCGATGCGAATGACGCCCCTAACCTTAAACTTTAGCTTGAACTTAGCTATAATGCGCTACGTTCCTACCAGGCTGTGGTTGCGGACGGACGAAATGCCCGTCCTAGTCCAAGACAGACGCGGTCAAAGGGATCCACGTAAGCGACCGCGTGCGCGCGGCGCGATCATGGCGCGTCCTAGATGTAAGCCGCACCGTCCGTTCTACTTTCTTTGGGGCAATACCGCCTCGCGGGCGAGCGGGCCAGTCGTGAAGGTGGCTGCGGCCTCCCGAGCAAACACCCCGGTGCGCAAGTGTGGGGTCAAATACCAGGTCAGCTGGTGGGAACAATCTGATATTCCGCGCAACGCACGGATCGTATACGACACAGAAGGCAGGGTAGTGGACATGGTGAGGGGCAGCTTGATGCACGCGGCTCGGTTAGGTGCTGGGACCGCAGCGGTCATCGCCGTTTTGGGCCTGAGCGGATGCGCGTTCAACCCGCTGTCTACGTTCACGACTCCCACGATCGACCAGATCGAGTACGAGACCGTCACGCCCACGGTGTCGGATGATGCCCTGGTCACCCCCGGTACCCTGACGGTCGCCCTCGATACTTCCGATGCGCCGCAGGCCATGCAGGGCACCGACGGCGAGCTCACGGGGTATGCGGTCGACGCCGCCCGCGCCCTCGCAAGCCGCATGGGCCTTAAGGTCGCCTTTGTCGATGCGTCCTCGGCAGGTTCCGCGCTCGGCGACAAAAAGGCTGATATCTTTATCGGCGAGATCAACTCCACGGACGGGGACGTTAGCTCGCTCGGCACCTGCCTGTACGATGCCGCTTCCGTGTTCGGTAGAACCAGCGATGGTGGGTCGCTAAACGTTTCCACCGATACCCTTAACACGTCTACTCTGGGTGTCCAGATGTCCTCGGCCTCGCAGGAGGCGCTTGCTAAGCAGAGCATCACCGCTAACCAAAAGACCTACCCCAACATCAACGAGTGCTTTGAGGCGCTCGAGTCCGGCGAGGTCGACTATGTGATCTGCGACTCCACGGCCGGCGGCTACCTTGCACGCCTGATGAGCGAGATCTCCTATGTCGGTGCGCTCGAGGCGCCCTCGACGCTTGGTGTTGCGGGCCTCTCGTCCAATGACGAACTGTGCCGTGCCGTGAGCGATGCCCTCGACGGCATCACGGTCGACGGTACGCTCGAGGCGGTCCACTCCGTCTGGTACGGCACGATGCCCTATGACCTCACCACCAAGACGGTCTCGGGCGCCGACGTGCAGCCGACCGACACCGGATCCAGCGAGTCCGCATCCTCCGATTCGAGCAGCGATGGTGCATCCTCCGAGGATAAATCGTCCAGCCAGGAGGGCACTATCACCGACGACGACATTAACAAGCTCAATAGCTAGTTATTGCTAGGGGTGGCGTCTCCTATGCGCTAGGAGGGACGCCTCTTCACGGTTTCAACACGCATCGCCGGGCTCTCCCAACAGGGGAGCCCGGCTTTTTCGTTTCCATAAAACCAGCAGGTCAAAGACATTTTTTAGGTGCAAAACCAAAGTCGCCGTCGCTCTTCCATAGCGCACTTTGCCACAGAAAAGTGCGAGACTTCGGTATGCGGTATCAAGCAATCGTTATTCGGGTCTTTGGGAATCCGCGTGATTAAATGCACGGCAATGGGTACATAGCCAGTACAGTAAGTCCCCGAGGCAGATTGGAGCCACGTATGGATATCAAGGTTTCTGGACGCAAGACGACGGTAACCGATGCTCTGCGTGCGCATGTGGATGAGAAGATCGGCGAGGCGCTCAAGGTTTTCGATATCGAGCCCATGACGGTCGACGTTGTACTTCGCTATGAGAAGAACCCCTCGAACCCCAACCCGGCAATCGTCGAGGTTACGGTTCGCGCCCGCGGTTCGGTGATTCGCGTTGCCGAGCACGGTGCAGATATGTACGCCGCCATCGACCTCTCCGCCGATAAGGTCACCCGCCAGCTGCGCAAGTTCAAGACCAAGGTCGTGGACAACCGCCAGGGTGGTGCCAGCGCAGCGGATGTTGCACCGGTCGAGCGTGTCGAGGATCTGGCCGACCTGCTGCTGCCCGAGGAGGAGGACGACCTGCTCGTCCGCGAGAAGGTTATCGACGTCACCCCGATGACTGAGGAGCAGGCGCTGGTGCAGACCGATCTGCTGGGCCACGACTTCTACGTGTTCGAGAACGCGACGACCGGTCTCATCAATGTGGTGTATCACCGTAAGAATGGTGGATATGGCATCATCAAGCCCCGCATCGAAACACTTGACGAGTAAAATACGTTAACTTGCATGAGTTAACGGTTGGCGGCCATCCCATGCGGGTGGCCGCCTTTTTACGTAAGGAGTCGCTTTGATGGACAAGGCCGCATCCGCCGGTCATTCGAACCGTTGCCGCATCGTCGTCGATACCTGCTGCGACTTTAGCCCCGAGGTCGCCGCGAACCTCGATGTCGATATCCTGGGTTTCCCTTTCATTATCGATGGCGAGGAGCGCACAGACGACATCTGGTCGAGCATGAGCCCTAAGGAGTTCTACGACCGCACGCGCGCCGGTGCCCGCGTGTCCACCTCGGCTGTGTCGCTCGGTCGCTATATCGAGTTTTTTACCGAGTGCGCCAAAGAGGGCACGCCCACGGTCTACCTGTGCTTTACCTCGGCGCTGTCGTCGAGCTACAACTCCGCGTGCCAGGCGGCAGATGTCGTGCGCGCCGAGTATCCCAACTTTGAGCTCTACGTGGTCGACAACGCTCTGCCCTGCGCGGCCGGTGCGCTCTTGGCGCTCGAGGCCGTGCGCCAGCGTTCGGCGGGACTGACCGCCAAGCAGCTGGTCGATTGGGCAAACGAGGCAAAGACCTACGTGCACGGCTACTTTACGCTCGAGAGCTTCGACGCACTGGCTGCCGGCGGCCGCATTCCGCCCGCGGCGGCGCAGCTCACGGCAAAGCTCGACGTCAAGCCCGAGCTCTCCTACGACCTGGCCGGCTCGCTGTCGCTGATCGGCGTCAACCGCGGCCGCAAGAAGGCGCTCAAGTCCATCCTCAAGTCGTTCCGCGAGAACTACGTGCCCGATCGCACCATGCCCATCGCCATCATGACGGCCGATGCCGAAAAGGATGGCGACTGGCTCGAAGCCGCCATCCGCAAGGAGGAGGGTTGCGCCGACGTCACGATCATTCGCGGCTCCGTGGGTCCCACCATCGGCTCGCACGTGGGCCCCGGCATGGTGGGCTGCGCGTTTTGGGGTAAGAACCGCGCCGACAAGGCGTCGCTTTCCGACCGTATCGCCCGCCGCGTGCGCGGTCAGTAGGCAAGCGCTGCGTCCGTAATCGCCCTCGACTCACAGCCCAAACGCTGGCACCGAGTATTCAACCTGGTAACAACACCCAACCCAAAAGGAAAGGTTTCATGGCAAACAAGCTCTCCGTCGCATTTATCGGCACCGGAATCATGGGTGCCCCCATCGCCGGCCACATTCTGGACGCCGGCTATCCCGTCACGGTCAACAACCGCACCAAGTCCAAGGCGGCGGCGCTTATCGAGCGCGGCGCCGTCTGGGCAGATACGCCGGCCGATGCCGCGGCGAACGCCGATGTCGTCTTTACCATGGTGGGCTATCCCTCCGAGGTCGAGGAACTCTACCTGGCGGGCGACGGCCTGCTCGCGTGCACTAAGCCCGGTGCGGTCTTGATCGACCTCACCACGAGCTCGCCCGAGCTTGCCCGTGACATTGCCGAGGCCGCCCAGGTTTCCGGCCGCATGGCGTTTGACTGCCCCGTCACCGGCGGCGAGTCGGGCGCTATCGCCGGTACGCTCACGGCTATCGTGGGCGCTACCGAGAACGACATCGCGCCGGTCCGCGACATCCTTGCCACCTTTGCGGCCAACATCTGCTGCTTCGACGGCGCCGGCAAGGGCCAGGCTGCCAAGCTCGCCAACCAGGTGTCGCTGGGCGCCTGCATGGTCGGCATGGCAGACGCCATGGCATTTGCCGAGCTGAGCGGCCTTGACCTGGAGAAGACCCGCCAGATGATCTTGGGCGGTACCGGCAAGTCCGGCGCCATGGAGAGCCTGGCGCCCAAGGCGCTCGACGGCGACTACAAGCCCGGTTTTATGGTCGAGCACTTCATTAAGGACCTGCGCCTGGCCCTTGCTTACGCCGACGACCGCGAGCTCGCGCTGCCCGGCGCCGACGTGGCCTTTACGCTCTACGACATGCTCGACGCTATCGGTGGCGCCAAGCTGGGCACCCAGGCCATCACGGTCCTCTACAAGGAGGAGGCCGACGCCATCGCCGCCGGTCTGGACTGGTCGCAGTATCGCCCCGAGGAGCACGGTGCCCACGAGGACGGCTGCGGTTGCGGCGAGCACGGCGACGAGCATGAGTGCGGTTGCGGCCACCATCACGGCGAGGACCACGAGTGCTGCGGCGGCCACGGTCATGACGACGGCCACGAGTGCTGCTGTGGCCACCATCACGGGGAGTAGCGCCCATGAGCTGGACGTTCGTGGTGCTTGCGCTGGCGCTCTTTCTCTTTGCGATCTACATCGGCTTTCTGTGCGGCCAGTGGGCGTGCGAAAAGCGCGTCATCACCAAGCGCGACTACTGGATTGCCAACTTTGCGGGAGCGGCGGCAGTCGTCCTACTGACCTGGGTGTTTTCGCTGTTCCCGCTGGTGCAGTTTGCGCCGATCGGTTGGCTCGGCGGCTTTATCGCCGGCCTTAAGATGAGCTTTGGCGAGTCCGTCGGCCCGTGGCGCAAGCACGACGAGGTCTTTAACGTCAACAAGGCTCACCGCGCCGCCGCCGACGCGGGCGATGCCGAGGAACGCCGCCGCGCACGTCGCAATGGCGCGGCCGACCGACAGCTCATCTCGGTCACCGATGACAGCAAGGGTGCTGGCAAGCACGCTAAGAAATAGTAAGAAGAGGTAACTATGGCAGAAAATAAAGACGAACAGCTCACCGACGAGGAGCTGGCACAGCTCCAGCTGGCAGAGGAGAACGAGAACGCCGTCGATCGCCTGGTCCAGGAGCTCGGCTGCCCCACGCGCCGCATCCGCCAGTTTGCCGCCCGCGTGCTGCACCTGCTTGCCGAGCGCGAACCGCAGCGCGTCGAGCCCTGCGTGCCCGCGTTGATCGAGGCACTCAACCGCCCCGAGGCGCAGACCCGCTGGGAGGCCCTTGATGCCCTGACGGCGCTCGCTACCACCTGCCCCGAGCAGCTGGGCGATGCCTTTGAGGGCGCCGAGACTGCACTGTTCGACGAGATCTCCTCCACGCTGCGCTATGCCGCCTTCCGCCTGCTGTGCGTGTGGGGTGCCACGGGCGTCGAGCGTTCGCGCGAGGCTTGGCCCATCCTGGACGAGGCCATCCAGTGCTACCACGGCGACCTTGAGTATCGCGACATGCTCGGTTGCCTGTACGAGTTTTGCCAGGGCGAGATTGACGCCGAGGTTGCCGAGAAGCTTGCGCTGCGCCTTAAGTTCGATGCCGAGAACGGTAAGGGCAGCTATCTCAAGGCCCGTTCGAGCGAGATTTGCGAAATGCTTGTTAAACGTTTTGGCCTGGATCTCTCCAAAAAGAAGAAGCGTGCTAGCGTTAAAAAATCTGACGACGCCGAAGACGAGGAGTAACAGATTATGGCGCACGATGTAGTCCTGATTCCCGGTGACGGTATCGGTCCCGAGATTACGCAGGCCATGCGCCGCGTGGTCGAGGCCACCGGTGTCCAGATCAACTGGAACGTCCAGGAGGCCGGTGCCGGCGTCATGGACGAGTTTGGCACGCCGCTGCCCCAGCACGTTCTCGATGCGGTCGCCGAGACCAAGGTTGCCATCAAGGGCCCCATTACCACGCCGGTTGGCACGGGTTTCCGCAGCGTCAACGTGGCCCTGCGCAAGCATTTCGACCTGTACGCCTGCGTGCGCCCCTGTCTGTCGCAGCCGGGTGACGGCTCGCGTTTCCGCGATGTCGACCTGGTCATCGTGCGCGAGAACACCGAGGACCTCTACGCCGGCATCGAGTTCGATGAGGGCGCTGCCGAGGTCGAGGAGCTCTCGCAGCTCGTCGAGCGTTCGGGCCAAAAGACCTTCGCCGCCGATTCCGCGATCTCGATCAAGCCGATCTCCATCGCCAAGAGCCGCCGCATTGTGGAGTATGCCTTTGAGTATGCCCGCCGCTGCGGCCGCAAAAAGGTGACGGCCGTGCACAAGGCCAACATCATGAAGGCGACTGACGGCCTGTTCCTGCGCGTTGCGCGCGAGGTGGCCGCCAACTATCCCGATATCGAGTTCAACGACAAGATCGTCGACGCCACCTGCATGGGCCTGGTCCAGAACCCCAATGACTTCGATGTCCTGGTGCTGCCCAACCTGTACGGCGACATCGTGAGTGACCTGTGCGCCGGCCTGGTGGGCGGTCTGGGCATGGCCCCCGGCTCCAACATCGGTGCCGACTGCGCAATCTTTGAGGCTACGCACGGCTCCGCGCCCGATATCGCCGGTCAGGATATCGCCAACCCCACGGCCGAGATCCTCTCTGCTGCGATGATGCTTGATCACCTGGGCGAGAACGATGCGGCCAATCGTATCCGTGCTGCCGTATCTGCCACGCTCGACGAGGGCGAGCAGGTTACCGGTGACGTGCGTCGTGCCCAGACCGGCTCCGTTGAGGGCGCTGTGGGCACGCAGACCTTTGCCGATGCCGTTATCGCGCACCTGGCCTAAGACATGCACGCTGCAAACGCCTAAATAGTACTTAAGTGTTTGCGTATAACCTAAGAATCAATACGCCCGGCGCTCCGTCGGGCGTATTCTATTGAGGACTATGTTTCCTAACAAGGAGTAACTGATATGGGTCTGATTCAAAAGAAGGACGAGAAGGACGAGATCGACGGCATCCAGATCATCGAGCGCGGCGAAGGCCCCGACGGTGATGAGGACGAGAAGATCGACCTGGTCGCCGGTACGTCTGCCGAACATATTGCCGCCGGCACGACCGCCGAGGAGGAGGACGCTCGCCTGGAGGCAAAGATCGCCGCGGACGCCGCCGACGAGAACCTCATGCCCGAGGAGCAGGATGAGGACGAAACTGACGCCGACGCGGACGACCATGCATCCAAGCACAAGAAGACGATGATTGCCGCCTTTGTGGTCGCTGTCGTGATCGCTGCTGTGGTCGGCTTTTTTATCGGCAACGGCGGCTTTGGCGGCAAGGGCGTCGGCTCGGCGATCCTCACCGAGGACCAGCTCGATTCGACCGTGGCAAGCTATAGTTATCACGGCAAGAAGAGCGACATCACCGCGCGCGAGGCCATCGAGAGCCAGTACAGCCTCGATACCGTCAAGGATAGCGATGGCAACTACACCGCTCCTTCTGCCGATGTCATCCTGTCCTACGTGCGCAACAAGATTCTGCTCGATGCTGCCGAGGACGAGGGCATTACCGTCTCTTCTAAGGAGATGAAGAAGTACGCCGAGGATTCCATCGGCACCTCCGACTACAAGACCATGGCAAAACAGTACGGCGTGTCCAAGGATCAGGCCAAGCAGATCGTCCGTCAGTCCGCAACGCTGCAGAAGCTCTACAAGGAGAAGGTGGGCGATGGCTCCGCAAGCATGCCGACTGCTCCGACTGAGCCTGCTGACGGCAACGAGGAGACCGCGAGCAAGGATTACGCCGACTACATCATCAACCTTGCCGGTGACGAGTGGGATAGCTCGAAGGGAACCTGGAAGGACGAGAACAGCACCTACGCTAAGGCCTTCGCCGACGATGCCTTTACCGCCGATAGTGCCACCTACAAGCAGGCCATGACCGCCTATTACACCGCCTACCAGCAGTACTCCTCGCAGGCTTCGAGCGCCAGCTCCAAGTGGACCGAGTACGCTAACGGCCTGTACGCCAAGGCCAACATCAGCATCTACGGCCTGTTCGCGTAAGGTTTGCCTGAGCTTATCGATCGCGTAGCCGAACTATCTGAATAAGCCCGCTAGAACGATATCCGTTCTAGCGGGCTATTTGCGTTTGGGCGCTGGTGGCTACATTATGCCTATTAATCTTTAAGTCCAAAGAGGTTATCGGCTTCATCGTCAGGCATATATTCCAGCACATCGCCCGGTTGGCAGTCGAGTGCCCGGCATATCGCGTCAAGAGTTGAAAAGCGCACGGCAGAAACCTTGCCCGTCTTGATGCGCGACATATTGACCTGGGAGATACCCACGCGTTCCGCAAGCTCTTTGGATGAAATCTTGCGTTCGGCAAGCATGCGGTCGAGCCGCAGAATAATCATGGATTCCCCCTAGAGCAACTCGTCATCTTGTTTTTGCAGGATACACCCGTACTGGAAGACGCTGGCAATCAGGCTAATAATCAGGCCTGCAAAGACCATAGAGAGGTCGAGGTGCTGGCCGCCAAGCGCATCCGTAAAGTTGCCGCCAAATCCTGAGAGTATCAGCCCCGTGACTATGGCACCAAGAAGCTTCACAGCAACGCCGCCAATAAGGAACAAATGTCCTACTTGACGTAGTATGCGGATGCATTCGAGGTCAAAGGGCCTGCCCGCCTTTTCAATGGCGGAGAAAAACCTGTATGCGCTTAGCACGATGGCAAACGCAAGGCATGTCATCATGGCGCTCCCTATGGCAGTATGACCGTCGTGCGCGACAAGCATAAGAGGGGTGTGTTCATCGGCGCCGACGAGAGCGAGAATTGGCCCTTCGCCAGCCTCAAGCTCTACGGATTGGAGACAGAACCCTTGGGAGAGGCTAGGCAATATGAGTAGATCGTAGATTGCAATGACTGCGAGGAGTCCCAGAGCGAGCGCCACGGCGGTGCAGATTGTGGCCCATTTGCAGTAGCGAGTGAGCTTCCTCAGATTGGCTATTGCCTGTTCACGGTTGATGGCTTCATTCGATTTGGATACGTTCCAGCGGATCATAGCTCCTCCAACCAATGTCTTGGATGATACTTGTATCTTATATCATATTTAATGATAACCGATAAACAATTACAGATTAGAGTAAGTAATATATGAGAGACGAATTGCGAGAGCTTATGGCACATTCAGGGAGTGGGAGTTTGGCGCGCGGGGGATGGACGAGTATCGAAATATCCTGCAACCGCGCAAGTGCTTCATCGGGTCTCCCTAATTCATATGGGAAAACGGCTGCAAACGATTGCAAATAACCGGTGAACGGTCAAAAACTACCGTTCACCGATAATTTCTAAACTGGTTCTAACTGGTATTAAGTCAAAAAGACCAATTCACAAATCTTCACAATGACCTGCATTTTTTCTACACGCCATTTTTAGCCACCCTGCGTTGTTTAGACACAAAAAAAGTTCCGATCTTTCGTCAAATCATTTCGAAACGGTTTCAAAACCGCAGGTAGAAGTGTTAATGAGCGGTAAACGGTCGATTTTTCACCGTGAACGGTGCAAAAACGTTTTACTGTATGAATCAACGAAAGCAACCTCTTCTGTGGTGATATAGTGACAACAACACGTCACGTGGTTACTACCAGTTGAGAAACCACTGGTCTTTAAAGAACGCTTTCCAAGAAGCTTTAAGGGCACTCGCCCGCTGGCTTCCGAACATCATCGGACTCAGATCGTACACACCTTCGGAAGGGAAATTTGAATGGTTGGCTTTATTCTTACCGGTCATGGACAGTTCGCACCCGGCATCGCAAGCGCTATCGCTATGGTCGCTGGCGATCAACCCGCTTTTACCGTCGTTCCTTTTGAGGGCGACCAGGCTGCTTCCTACGGTGAGGATCTCCGCGCCGCTATTACCGCCATGCGCGAGGAGTGCGATGGCGTGCTCGTCTTTACCGACCTGCTTGGCGGTACCCCGTTCAACCAGGCAATGATGATTGCCCAGGATGTCGACAACGTCGAGATTCTGACTGGAACTAACCTTCCCATGGTTATTGAGCTTCTGTTCCTCCGCGGCAACGCCACGCTCGCCGAGCTTGGCGAGCAGGCCGTGACCGTTGGCCAGACGGGCATCACCGCCCAGACGGTCGCCTCCGTCGCTGGTGCCGAGGATGAGGATATCTTCGGCGACGAGGACGGCATCTAATGGCCGATTTCGGAGCCAGTGTTCTGAGTTCCTCGGTCGCTCTTTTGGGCCTGCTTGTCATCATGGGCTTGATTTACACCATCTGGTCGCAAATCAACATGAAGAAGAAGCAGAAGTACTTCAAAGAGCTGCACACCGAGCTCAAGCCGGGTCAGGAGGTTCTTTTCGCCGGCGGTATCTACGGAACCGTCAAGGGCATCGAAGGCGAGAAGGTCCAGATTAAAGTCCGATCCGGTGCCGTCGTAGATGTTTCGCGTTACGCGATTCAGGAGATTAAGTAACTGTCGTCAGCAATCAACGAAAGGAAGCTGATCAACATGGCAGAACCCAACATTCTTCTTACCCGCATCGATAACCGACTGGTTCATGGTCAGGTCGCGACCCAGTGGAACTCCACCCTGGGCTCCAACCTCATCCTCGTCGCCAACGACGACGTGTCGACCAACACCATGCGTCAGAACCTCATGAAGATGGCCGCTCCCGCCGGCGTCGCTACGCGTTTCTTCTCCCTGCAGAAGACCATCGACGTCATTGGCAAGGCGAGCCCGCGCCAGAAGATCTTCATCGTGGCCGAAACACCGGAAGACGTGCTTACGCTCGTCAAGGGCGGTGTGCCTATAAAGAAGGTAAACATCGGCAACATGCACATGTCGGAAGGAAAGCGCCAAGTCGCCACCTCCGTCGCAGTTAACGACGAGGATGTCGCTGCGTTTAAAGAGCTGCAGGAATTGGGGGTGGAGTTGGAGATCAGGCGCGTTCCGAGCACGCCTGTTGAGGATACGAGCAAGCTCTTCTCGTAATCCTCGTGATCCACGTTGTCAGGAGTGAAACCCTGACATTCTGTACGTGATATCCAAAGTGCGTACATACATTTTGAAAGGAGGAGCAAGATGGAATTCTCGATCATTCAGGTCGCACTGGTCTTCGTTGTTACGTTCATCGCGGCAATCGACCAGTTCAACTTCCTCGAGTCTCTCTATCAGCCCATCGTCACCGGCGCCGTCATCGGTCTTATCCTTGGCGACCTCAACACCGGTCTTCTCGTGGGTGGTACTTATCAGCTCATGACGATCGGCAACATGCCGATCGGAGGCGCTCAGCCGCCTAACGCCGTCATCGGCGGCATCATGGCAGCCATTCTCGCTATCGCTACGAAGCTCGAGCCCAACGCGGCAGTCGGCCTCGCCATTCCGTTCGCTCTGCTTGGCCAGCTTGGTGTTACCCTGGTCTTCACGCTTATGTCCCCGCTTATGTCCTCGGCCGATAACATGGCTCACAACGCGGACACCAAGGGCATCGAGCGCCTGAACTACTTCGCCATGACCCTGCTCGGCCTGATCTTCGCTGTCGTCGTCACCCTGTTCTTCATCGCTGGCGCCACCATCGGTCAGACCATCGCTTCCGCCATCCCGACTTGGCTGCAGACCGGTCTGTCCGCTGCAGGCGGCATGATGCGCTTCGTCGGCTTCGCCGTCCTGCTCAAGGTTATGATGAACCGCGATATGTGGGGCTTCTTCCTCATGGGCTTTGGCCTCGCGCTCATCACCGTTGCCAACGATTCTCTGGCAACCCCTGCCCTGCTCATCCTCGCTCTCATCGGCTTCGGCATTGCTTTCTGGGACTTCCAGCAGCAGACCGAGCTGAAGGGTGCAGCTGTTTCTGACGGAGGTGACTTCGAAGATGGCATCTAATGAGTATGTGATCCCGGAGCACTACGAGGATCTCACTCCTGCTCCGCAGCTCGACCAGAAGACCCTCAACAAGATGGCTTGGCGCTCCTGCTTCCTGCAGGCATCGTTCAACTACGAGCGCATGCAGGCCGCTGGCTGGCTTTACTCCATCATCCCCGGTCTGGAGAAGATCCACACCAACAAGAACGACCTCGCGGCTTCCATGAGCCACAACCTGGAGTTCTTCAACACTCACCCGTTCCTCGTCACCTTTGTTATGGGTATCGTGCTTTCGCTCGAGCAGAACAAGGTTGACATCCCCACGATCCGCGCCGTCCGCGTCGCCGCAATGGGCCCGCTCGGTGGTATCGGTGACGCCCTGTTCTGGCTGACGCTCGTGCCTATCACGGCCGGCATCACCTCCAACATGGCCATCAACGGCAACGCCGCTGCGCCGATCATCTTCCTGGTGATCTTCAACGTCGTCCAGTTCGCTCTGCGCTTCTGGCTCATGAACTGGTCCTACAAGCTTGGCACCAGCGCTATTGACGCTCTGACTGCCAACATGCAGGCCTTCACGCGTGCCGCTTCCATTATGGGCGTCTTCGTCGTCGGTTGCCTGGTCGTCACCATGGGTGGCACCCAGATCAACCTCCAGATCCCCAACGGCACCACCCGTGGCCTCTCCGCTACTACCGTGATCGTCTCCGAGAAGGAGGCCGAGAACTTCACCGGTATGGAGGGCATCGATACCGAGACCGCTGAGGCCGGTACCATCGCCATGACCGATGAGGACGGCAACGCCCTCACCGCTTCCGATGCCGACGGCAACGCTGTCGAGTGCGGCGTCACCGATCTGGGCAACGGCATGGCGTCCGTTACCTACGGCACCGTCACCGAGGATCCGGTCAACTTCTCTGTTGCCGACACCCTCAACACCATCGTCCCGAAGCTTGTCCCGCTTATGCTTACGCTGCTGCTTTACTACATGTTCGCTAAGCACAGCTGGACCCCGACCAAGGGCATTCTGCTGCTCTTCGTTCTGGGCATTCTGGGCGCTGGCCCGCTTGGTCTCTGGCCGAGCATCTGGTAAGGCTCTAGCTTGAGGGGTGTGTCCCTACGCGGCTCACACCCCGACCCCTTAAGCCATGTGTATGTTAAAAGCCGCGTGCTCGAAAGAGCGCGCGGCTTTTGTTTTCTTAATGATTCGGGTGTTGCAGACCGATAATGCTTAACACCCAAGGTAGTAGCCTAGTTTGAGCAAAAGGGAGGATAGGATGGCGATCGGAGCGCGTAAGCAACCGCTGTACGATCAGCTGGTCGATATTCTGACCGAAAAGATTGACCATGAATATCGCGCCGGTGACATGATTCCTTCCGAGCGCGAACTTTCGGAGCGCTATGGTCTCTCGCGCACTACGGTACGCCTAGCTCTGCAGGAACTGGAGCGTTTAGGACTGGTGGTTCGGCAGCACGGTCGCGGTACCTTTGTGACCGACCGTTCGGCAAAGGCAACCAATCTTATGCAGTCCTACAGCTTTACCGAGCAGATGCGCGCGATGGGTCGCGACCCCGAGACCACGATTCTCGATTTTTGCGAGATGGAGGCCGATAAGAATCTGGCCGAGCATATGGGATTACGTATCGGTGATCGCATTTTTAAGCTCAAGCGCCTTCGTTCTGCCGACAACATGCCCATGATGGTCGAACGTAGCTATCTACCGGTTCGTCAATTTCTGTCCCTAAAGCGACCGCTGCTGGAGCGTAAGCCGCTTTACGATGTGATTGAGCAAGACTTTAAGCAAAAAATACGCGTGGCCGAAGAGGAGTTCTATGCGAGCATAGCCCGTCCCACCGATGCCCACCTTTTGGAAATCGTCGAGGGCTCGCCTGTGCTCGATTTGGTTAGGACTACGTATAACGAGTCAAACGAGGTTGTGGAGTATACGCTCTCGGTTGCTCGTGCCGATCAGTTTAAATACAAGGTTTACCACCAGCGTAGCGATTAGTGTCTGCACCGTTTCCATATGATGATTCTTTGTATTTAACTGGTTACTACCAGATAACCAACCGAAGTGTATAATTGCACGTCAGAGGATTACTTCTAGAGAGAGGTATTAGAAATGTTCGAGAAGAGTGTCGAGGAGCTCACCGAGCTCGGCGCCCAGATCACCACGGCCGAGATTGCTCAGCAGCCCGAGCTTTGGCGTGATACGCTCAACATCTATCGCGAGAACAAGGAGGCCATCGAGGCCTTCCTGGCCGAGGCTCGCGCTATGGGCGAGGGCCGTCTGTCCGTTGTCTTCACCGGTGCCGGTACGTCCGACTACGTTGGCGATACCTGCGCCCCGTACCTGCGTCACGCTGGCAACACTGATCTCTACGACTTTAAGCCCATCGCCACGACCGACATCGTGAGCGCTCCGCGCGACTTCCTGCGCGCCGAGGATCCCACGCTCGTGGTTTCCTTTGCCCGCTCTGGCAACAGCCCCGAGAGCCTTGCCGCCGTTGCCGTCGCCAAGGAGCTCGTCCACAACGTCAAGTTCCTCAACATTACCTGCGCTCCCGAGGGCAAGCTTGCCGTCGAGTCCGCCGATGACCCCAATGCGCTGACGCTGCTCATCCCGCGCGCCAACGACAAGGGCTTCGCCATGACCGGTTCCTACACCTGCATGACCCTGCTCTCTACCCTCATCTTTGACGAGGCTTCCGACGAGCAGAAGGCCGAGTGGGTCGAGACCATCGCCAAGATGGGCGAGGAGGTCATCGCTCGCGAGTCCGAGGTCGCCGATTACCTCGCTGGCGACTTCAACCGCGTGACCTACCTGGGCTCCGGCTCCTTTGGCGGCCTTGCTCAGGAGAGCCAGCTTAAGATTCTCGAGCTTGCTCACGGTCTGGTCGCTACTTCCTACGACACTTCCATGGGCTATCGTCACGGACCTAAGTCCTTCGTCGACGACAAGACCCTCGTGTTCGTGTTCGTCAACAACGACGCCTACACCCGTCAGTACGACATCGACATCCTCAACGAGATCGGTGGCGACGAGATCGCTCAGCACACCGTTGCCGTTCAGCAGGATGGCGCTACCGTCTACGAGGGCGAGTCCTTCACCTTTAAGGGCTACGAGGCGCTTCCCGAGGGCTACCTTGCCCTGCCGTTCGTGATGTTTGCTCAGGCTATCAGCCTGCTCAACTCCGTGCGCGTGGGCAACACGCCCGACACGCCGAGCCCCACCGGTACGGTCAACCGCGTGGTTAAGGGCGTGACGATTCACCCCTTCACCGCTTAATCGCGTCCCCCCTGTAAGGGCGCCCGTCCGCTCATAACGGCGGGCGGGCGCTTTTTGTTTTCACTTGGACCGGGTATAAGCATCACCACAGTCAACTGCTTTAGAAGCAAGGAGTGCATATGAGCACGTACGCAATTAAGGCTGACAAGTTCTTCTTGCCGGCAGGTCCGCAGCTGGGCGGCTATCTTATGGTCGAGGATGGCGTCTTTGGCGCCTGGCAGGCCGACGAGCCCTCTTGCGAGATCAAGGACTACACGGGATCGTGGATCGCACCGGGTATGGTCGATACCCACATCCATGGCTTCTACAACCACTCAACTACCGATAACGACCCCGAGGGTATCGATATCAGCTCGACTGAGCTCGCCCGTCGCGGTACCACCAGCTGGCTACCCACGACGTTCACCGATGGCGTCGAGCGGATCAAGGACGCCTGCGCCGCCATCGCTCAGGCGGACGAGGGTCGCGGCCCCGACTTCTGCGGTGCTCGCATTCAGGGCATCTACCTGGAGGGCCCCTTCTTTACCATGAAGCACGTGGGCGCGCAGAACCCCGCTTATCTTATCGATCCCTCCGAGGAGGTCTTTGATCAGTGGCAGGAGGCTGCGGGCGGTCGCATCGTTAAGAGCGCCATGGCGGCCGAGCGCGACGGTGCCGCTGCTTATGCGGCTGCTCTGAACGCCAAGGGTGTGGTGACCAGCATCGGTCACTCCGACGCCACCTACGATGAGTGCATCGCCGCCATCAACGCCGGTGCCAGCTGCTTTACGCATACCTATAACGGCCAGCGCGGGCTGCATCACCGTGAGCCCGGTGTCGTGGGTGCTGCTATGTCCACGTCCGAGACCTACGCCGAGATCATCTGTGACGGCAAGCACGTAAACCCTGCCGCCATCAAGGCGCTGCTGCAGGCCAAGGGCTGGCAGCATACGGTACTCATCACCGACTGCCTGGGCTGCGGCGGCATGCCCGAGGGCAGCTACACCAGCGGCGGCATGGACGTCATCATGAAGGACAACCTGTGCTGGCTCGCAGATGGCAAGAGCATTGCCGGTTCGGTGCTCACGCTTGCCCAGGGCGTCAAGAACATCGTCGACTGGGGCATCGCCAGCGCCGATATCGCCATTCGCATGGCAACCGAGGTGCCGGCACGCTCCGCGCACATCGAGGATAAGTGCGGCAGCATCATGCCGGGTCGCGACGCCGACTTTGTCGTGTTCGACCATGAGCTCACCCTCGTCGAGACGTATGTTGGCGGCCAGAGCGTCGGCAACGCCTTTACCGAGTAACGAAAGAAAAAGACGGCGGGCCCGAATCTGCTCGGACCCGCCGTACGGGTTAAACGCTCAAAAGCACCTTTACAGTTACAGCTTGCTAGCGATTTTCTTTGCCGTACGCTTAACGCCGGCCACCAGGCCTCCTGCAGGATGCTCCTTCTCGTATGCTAGGCGCTTCTCGCGCTTGGCGTACTCTTCGACGATGATGTCTCCATACTCGTCTTCGATCTTGTCGAAGAAGTCGACGGCACCCTTAATTTCCTCAGCGGTCGGGTGCCCCTTTTGGACACCGCCGGTGAGTTTGAACGGCCCCCACGTATCAAAGCCGGGGCAGCCGTAGACACCCATAAAGATGGCCTGCCTCATGCGGCAGATGCCATCGATATCCTTGCCGTACCACTTGTTTTTGCCACCGTAGGTCATAAGGCCAAACACCTTGTCCTGCGGCTGCAACACGTTAGTGAGCACGCGTGCCATGTCCTTGTCGATCTCGGAGTAATAGATGCCCGTGGCGACACCAATCAGATGGTATTCGTGCAGGTTGGGATACTCGTTTTTGCCGAGCGTTTTCACGTCGAGGGTATCGATTTCGGGGTGCGCCTCGACGATGGCGTCCACGAGCTTTTTCGTATTGCCGTGGTGGCGTGAGGCATAAAGAATGATGGTTCGCATAAGAAGGCCTTTCAGCTGTAATTGCATCAATGTCTGTATGGTACCCCGTTACATGACCGGGATACCGGACGCATCGATGAGCGTGCGGGTTTGTTCTATGGTTAGGATTGAAACGGGCGCTTGCGTTAAATAAAGCAGTTGTTCGAAAGGATGGGTAATGGAATACGCTCTTTCCAACGATTCGATTTCTATTAAGGTTTCCACTGCCGGCGGCTCGTTTACCTCGATTGAGGCCGACGGTCGCGAGTATTTGTGGCAGGGCGACCCCGCAGTATGGTCCGGTCAGGCGCCGGTCTGCTTCCCGATTTGCGGAGGTCTGCGCGACGGCAGCGCCATGACGTTCGCTGGGCATCATGTGAAGCTCGCCCGCCACGGGTTTGCGCGTAAGCAGGAGTGGAAACTGCTGAGCCAAAGCACGAACGAGCTGGCTGTGTGTCTGGCTTCGGAGGATAACGCCGCGCTGCTGAGCGATTATCCGTATCCGTTTAGGCTCGTCGCCCGCTATACGCTCGAGGACGCCGCCGTGCGTGTCTCCTATGAGGTTACCAACGAGGGCACCGAGGACATGCCGTTCTTTATCGGTGGGCATCCCGGCTTTAGGTGCCCGCTCGATGAGGGCGAGGCCTATACGGACTACGAGTTGCGCTTTGAGAAAGAAGAGGCTGCAGAGCTTTGCACCGCTGTCCCTTCGACTGGCTTGATTGACGTGGACAAGCGCTCCAAGAACCCCATGGTGGGAAAGACGCTGCCTCTATCGCACGAGCTCTTCGATTTTGCGGAGACCATCTTTGACGTGCTCGAGAGCCGCCAGGTCACGCTTTCCAAAAAGGGCGAGGACAAGGGCGTTCGCCTGAGCTTTGAGGGCTTCCCATATCTCATTGTGTGGAGCAAGCCCGAGGGTGATTTTGTGGCAGTTGAGCCTTGGGGCGGCCTTTCGACCTGCTCCGATGAGGACGACGTGCTTGAGCATAAGCGTGGCTGCCTTGTCGCCAAGCCCAAGGAGACCATCGTTCGCTCGTTCACGATTGAGATTCTGTAATTCCGTTTTGTCGACTCGTATCGCGAGGCACAAGGAGCCTGCGAGATAAGGAGCTAAAAATGATCCTCACCGTTACGATGAACCCGTCCGTCGATACACGCTATCAGCTCGATGAGCTCATTATCGACGACGTTAACCGTGTGACGCCCGAAAAGACCGCCGGCGGCAAGGGTCTCAACGTGGCCCGTGTACTGGGTCAGCTGGGCGACGACGTCGTGGCAACCGGTCTGCTCGGCGGCCACATGGGCGCTTACATGGCTGAGCTCATGGACGCCAACGGTATTAACAACGACTTTGTGCCCATCAAGGGCGAGACCCGCATCTGCCTCAATATCCTTCATGCCGGCAACCAGACCGAGCTGCTCGAGAGCGGCCCGACAATTGCCCCCGAGGAGCTCGATGCCTTTACCGCCAAGTTTACCGAGCTTGCGAGCAAGGCCGACGTCGTCACCATCTCGGGTTCGCTGCCCCGCGGTGTCGAGGCAGACTACTATGCCAAGATCACGGGCATTGCCGAGAACGCCGGTGCCAAGGTGTTGCTCGATACCTCGGGTGCTTCGCTCGAGGCCGCCCTTAAGTCCGAAATTAAGCCCGAGCTGGTCAAGCCTAACCTGACCGAGATCAACGGCCTTTTGGGTACGAGCTTTACCACCGACGATGTGGACGAGCTCCGCGCCGCGCTCGCCTCTGATGCCCGCTTCTCCGATATCCCCTGGGTCGTCGTGTCCATGGGCGCTGCCGGCTCCGTTGGCTTCCACAATGGCCGTGCGTTCCGCGCAAAGACGCCCGATATCCCTGCCGTTAACGCTACGGGCTCTGGTGACTCCACTATCGCTGGCTTCGCGCATGCCATTGCTGCTGGCGCGGACGACGAGACGGTGCTGCGTACCGCCAACACCTGCGGCAAGCTCAATGCCATGGATCCCATGACCGGCCATCTGGTCATGGACCGTTGGGACGAGGTCTACAACGGCGTTGTCGTGACCGAGCTGTAAAAGCCTGGGCGTCGGCCCCGGCATTGCTTGCTAGCTCATGTCGACGACAAGTGCGGTAGCATTATGCTGGGGCGCGACGCCGAGTTTGTCGTGTTCAATCCCGACCTTACCCTGGTCGAGGCGTATGTGGGTGGCAACAGCGTCGGTAACGCGTTTGCCGAGTAGCCGCCAAAGAAGCGATCCGAGAGGGGATTTAGATGATTTACGGTGCATTGGGCGATATCGAGGAGTACCGCGGAATGCTCAAGGGCCTCGACGTGCTGATCGACTGGCTCGAGGAGAACGACCCGGCAGAGCTCGAGGTCGGCAGCCATCCGATTCTGGGCGACAAGGTCTATGCGAACGTCATGGCTCCCACGACGCGTCCCGAGGCCGAGGCTCACTATGAGACGCATCAGCGCTATCACGACCTGCAGATCGATGTCGAGGGTCGCGAGGCCTTTAAGGTCGCCACGGGCAGCCTGACGCTGGTTCAGGAGTTTGACGAGAAGGACGACTACGATCTGGTCGATTCCGACGCTTCGATCGCCAGCGATCTTGCCGACGACAAGTTTGCGCTGTTCGTTGCCGGCGAGCCTCACATGCCCACGCTCGAGTTCCCGGGCGATGGCGCACAACCGATCAAGAAGATTTGCTTTAAGCTGCTTGCAGATGCTTACTGGGAGGAGTAGCGCGCTGCTCGACTGAGCTGCTCGTCTGATGGCGTGATTCCCCTAGGGAAATCACGCTAGGACCCCGCCAAACGTGTTTTCCCTAAGGGGATCACGCTTGGCGGGGTTTTCGGTTTTTGAATAGGGGAGATGTTTATTTGCGAAGAACATCGGCTAGCCGCAGGATTGAAATCATCGACCGATAAGTGAGTTCCACCTTTTCGCCCGCAAGCAGTCGTTTCGATTGAATCTCATCCAGCCCCACAAGCCGAGAGAACAATGTACTGCTCATCGTGCCCTCGTCAATTGATTCCCTTATGGTCTTCAAAACGTCCGTATCATGAAGCGATGCCGAGCTGTAGGGGGCAACACGAGCGGAACTCTCAATTAACGACGAGACAAAAGGATGGAGATGCTTTGGACATAGTCCATCAAACACCACATCCCCATTGTCGTTCGAGCCGACCAGGCGCCAAGTATAATGATCGACCCAGTCATCTCCGTCATATATGGCGTCCATGAGCAACTTCCCGTC
>NZ_QRHU01000028.1:20500-23618 GCF_003470945.1 Collinsella sp. AM23-17
TCCGTCATATATGGCGTCCATGAGCAACTTCCCGTCTAGAGAGAGAAATCTATTTGGACATCGGGGCGCAAGACCGCAATCCATATCGGGCCTGCAGCAGCTCCAACCCAACGCACCACATAGGTTCCCTTTCGTACATGTGTATCAATCTGCCCCGAAATGCCGGTGAATGCAATTCCAGACCCGTTTGTCGGATAGCAATCGACGTATTTTTGTTTTCCGCTCACAACCTTGTATAGATAAATCGTTCCAGCAAAAGAGAAGGGATCGTTCGCAATTTTGTCCGGAAGAACTTGCTACCTCAAAATCCCGCTACCAATATGGTCAAGCTTGACCGTACCGCCGTCCCCCTCAAAAGTGGCAAGGGGATTTACCCCAGACTGAGAGTCGGCATCGCCCTCCTTAGCAGTTATCAGCAGGCTGCCCGTATAAGACTGCTGAGGCTCACCTTCAGGACAGGCAGCCTCGGCCCAAGAAGGGCCACTCAGGCAGAACAGTCCGAGCAGCATCAATACCAACAAAAGAAAACCCTTAGTTCTTTTCATCTATATCCCCAATGTCTCTCGACATTTGTATATTGTGACTATTTTAGATCTATATGGCCAATTCGAGCCCTCACCATGGCAATTGTTGCAGCTGGGTTTCTTTTCATTAAGATTTCACTTTGGTAAATCCCCGCCCCTAAGCATTAAACCCGAAGTCCACCGAGTGGGCCGCTGTTGACGTGGCGATGCTTGGATTGGCGCGCACGCACTCAAAATCGGCAACAAAAAAGCCGCCCGAAGGCGGCTATCTTGTGCAATGGAGCCAGCGACCGGGCTCGAACCGGTGACCCCCGCTTTACGAGAGCGGTGCTCTACCAACTGAGCTACGCTGGCGGCCATGTGATGACGCAACTGAGGCGTCAACGGCTGTTTATGATACGGGACATCGCACATCCGCGCAAGTGTTCTGACGGCTTTTCTCACTTTAAATGCACTAATATTAGAGGCGTGATGTCTGCAGTGCCCATTTGGTACTTGACCTGCTGTTGAGTTGGTGGCCGACGTCCCGCTCGTATGGGTCTCAAACAGAATGGGGCAGCCATGGCTCAACCCAAGATCCTTCTCACGCGTATCGATGACCGTTTCATTTACGGGCAAGACGTTGAGCTGTGGAACGAAGCCGTGGGTTCCAATCTTGTCTTAATCGTCAACGATGAGATCGCGGCGGATTCGCGCCAATGGGCACCCATGAGGGTGGCGGCGCCAGAAGGCGTTTGGACGCGGTTTTTCTCGGTGCAAAGGACCATCGACATCATTTATACCGCAACGCCGCGCCAATGGATTCTCATCATGGTGGCGTCGCCCACGGATGCACTCGCGCTGGTTAAGGGCGGTGTGCCAATAACCAAGATCAGCATCGGCCATATGCGGGCGAGGGAGGGCAAGCGCTCTGCAACGCCTGCCATTGCCGTAGACGATACGGACATTGCCGCCTTCAAAGAGTTGCAAAAGCTCGGCATAGAGCTAGAAATCCGTTATCTCCCCAGTTCCGCCCCCGACCCCATTGGCAATCTGTTCAACTGATCCCTTGGGGACGGAGGAAAACGGATCATTTTGCCCTTGCGAGGGATGCGCGCGATGCCGCCTGTCAAAAACTATGCCCATTTACTACGTTTGATTGGCTATCGTCGAGCATGTTGAATTTGAGATAAACAAAACCGCAGGTATACTGCTCACAAATGTAACAAAAACCGGTGCATGGTCGAGCATCCCGGGCTAAACGTAGTAAATGGGCATAGTTTTGATATGTCACTCATACAGTCACAGAAAAAACGAGCCTAAAAGATGAAAAAGCGCCCGCTGGCGGTGGTGCCGGCGGGCGCTGCTGTGCGATATGTCGCGTTGCGGGCTTAGTGCCTCATAAAGTGGTATTCGATCACATTGCTGTAGGGATGGCCCGGGCCCACAATGCCCTGCGGGAACAGAGGCTGGTGCGGCGTGTCGGGGTACATCTCGGCCTCGAGGGCAAAGCCGGCGCCCCAACCATAGTTGGCGTCGTCCTTGGCGTGCTCGTCGCCCAGCCAGTTGCCGGTGTAGAGCTGCACGCCCGGGGCAGTGGTGTAGTAGTCCATCTCACGACCGGTCCACATCTCCTCGACGTGCATCGCGCGGCGCAGGTTGCGGCCGTACTGATAGCCATCGATGCACAGGCAGTGATCGTAGCCACGGGCCTGCTTGATCTGCGGGTCGTCGGCCTCCATGCCGGGTGCGACGGGGCGAAGCTCGCGAAAGTCAAACGGTGTTCCCTCGACCGGAGCAATCTCGCCGGTGGGGATGTTCTGCTCGTTAATGGGCAGGTAGTGGGCGGCGTTGGCGACAAAGAAATGTTCGCAGTCCATGCCGGCGTTATGGCCTGCAAGGTTAAAGTACGTGTGGTTGGTCATGGACACGTAGGTGGCGCGGTCGCTCTCGCAGCCATAATCGATGCGGAAGACGCCGGTGCGCGTAACGGTAAACACGGCCGTAAAGGTTCGGTTGCCGGGCAGGCCCAGCTCGCCATCCTTAAGCGAGGTGGTCATGCGCACGGCGTTATGGACCTCGTCGAGCTCAACATCCCACACACGTTTGTGCAGGCCGTGCTCAAGGTCGCTGTGCAGGTTGTTGGCGCCCTCGTTGGCGGGCATATGCCAGTCCGCGCCGTCGATGGCGATCGTGGCGCCAGCGGTGCGGTTTGCCACAGGGCCGATGGTCGCGCCAAAGCAGGCGGGGTTGTCAAAGTAATCCTCGAGCTTATCGAAGCCCAGCACCACATCGCGCACGTTGCCGGGAATGTCGGGCACATCGATACCAAGCACCGTGGCGCCATAGTCCATAATGCGAACGCAGATCTCGGGCCCGTCGAGGGTGTAACGATGAACGGGGGTACCGCACGGCGCGGTGCCGAAAAGCTCGGAAGTGATCATTTGGTTCCTAACATCGAGGTATTTCCGACAAACTGTAGCGCGAACAGGCGAGATTATCACTACACCCCACTAAAGCTGGGGGTATTTTTCTCAAAAAAGTGATGATTGGAGCTGTGCGGGGGTAGCGCACAGAGATGTGGTGTAAGAGGCGGGGCATGCCCCGCCTCTGCC
>NZ_QRHU01000029.1:0-21744 GCF_003470945.1 Collinsella sp. AM23-17
TGCGGGAACGGCCTATTTGCTCAATGTGTTCGGCTGAGATCGGAAATCAACCTTCCGTGCTTCAACCAGCTGGTAAAAGCCTTTACCGTGCTGAATATTCGCGATTTTGCACGTCGCCGCAGGGGGTACCCTTGCTTACGGCAGGATATGGAAGCCCAGAGCGGCGATATCCTTGGCAAATCCGCGCACGGTATCGAGCGAGACCTCGTACGGGTCACGTCCGATGTTCTTGCGCTTGGCCAGGATACTGTTGGGCACCGTGATGATCTGGCAACCGCAGGCCTCGGCCTGGTAAATGTTGATGAGCTCGCGCGTGGACGCCCACAGGACCTCGCAGTTTGGCTTGGCGGCGGCCTTCTTGACCGACTCCGTCATAAACGGAATGGGATCGACGCCGGTGTCGGCGATACGGCCGGCAAAGAGCGAGATGATGGACGGCGTCTCGGCGTCAACGGCCTCGACCATCTCGTCGACCTGCGCGGGCGTGAAGATGGTGGTGACGTTGACCTTAATGCCGTCGGCGGAAAGCTTGCGCACCAGCTCGGCGGTGGACTCGCCCTTAGTGGTCACGCACGGAATCTTGACGTAGACGTTCTCGGCCCAGGTAGCGATCTCGCGTGCCTCGACCTCCATGGTCTCTACGTCGTCGGCATAAACCTCAAACGAAACGGACACATCGGTGATGTGGGCCAGGACCTCCTTGGCAAATGCGCGGTAATCCGTCACGCCGCCCTTCTTCATAAGGGACGGGTTGGTTGTGAAGCCCTGAACGTTGCCGTTCTCGTACATGTCGAGCATGCCCTCGAGGTTTGCACCGTCAGCGAACACCTTGATTGCCATCTGCCTGATTCCTTTCGCTTGCACATGGGCGTTAAACTGCTAAACACTTTACCTACGTTTATCAAGGCGTGAGCTGCGGTTTTTTATCTTCTCGGCGAACGGCATAAACGCTTTAGCGTTTTTGAGCACACCCTCCAGCGGCAAAACGATTTTGCAGGGCGAGCCGATTTGAGCCGCCCGCCGCGGGTGAACGGTAATTGGACGGTTCCCGCTAGATCAACCCAAAGTGGCGCATGGCGGTGACGGTACCGTCGTGTGCGACGTCGTCGGTCACGTAGTTGGCGACCGCCTTGACCTCGGGCATGGCGTTGCCCATGGCAACAGCCGTCTCGACGGCGGCGAGCATGCCCAGGTCGTTGCCCGAATCGCCGAAGCCAAAAGTGCGCGCATTTCCCTCGCGGCCCAGATACGCCAGCGCTCGCGCCACGCCCACGCCCTTGTCGATGCCCTTGGGGCTCAGCTCGCGGTTTGCTTGCTGGGCTCGCTTGGAAGCTCGGCGGTAAACGCGTCTCCCAGTCAATCCGGCACCGCCGAGGCAAACCCCACACGCGCCCGCCAACGCAAAGGTCCGGCGGGACGCACCTAGCATCCCGCCGGACCGTCACTCGTCCAGGAGGCCACCGCGACGAACCTCTAGATCTTCGCAAGCTCCTCGGAGATGACGCGGCAGACGTCCTCAGCCTGAGGCATCACGCCGTACATCTCGAAGAAGCCGTGGTCGCAGCCGCGATAGCGAATCGCGGTGACATCAACGCCCGCATCCTGCAGCCTCTTCGCGAACAGCTCATCCTGATAGCGCAGGTAGTCATACTCGGAAGAGATGATGACCGTGCGGGGGAACGCGCTCACGTCCTCCGCGAACAGGGCAGACACCCTCGGGTCGAGCATCTCCTCCGCATTGCCGTTGGTGTACATCAGCGGCAGGTCATCATTGGCATTGCGAATGCGATCCACCCTGCTCAAAGCCTCGATCCTCTGGTCGTTCACAATCTCATAGAGGTCATAGGACCATTCCTCCGGAACGGGGCCGCCGTCGACGAGCGGATACAGCTCGGCCACGAGCTTGATCCTGTCCGCATGGGACCCGTCGAGGACGACGGCGTTGGTCAGGCTTCCGCCCGCGGAGTCGCCAGCCACGGCGACCCGCGTCGCGTCGACACCCAGCTCATCCGCATGCTCGACAAGCCAGTCGAGCGTCTTCACGCAGTCCTCGACACCACCGGGGAACATCGTCTCGGGAGACAAGCGGTACTCCGGGTAGATCGCGACGCAGCCCGTTCGCTCCGCGATGTCGCGCAGGCAGTTCTCGTACTGGCCAATGTTGCCCACCATGAAGCCGCCGCCGTGGATGAACACGAGCGCGGCGGAGCCGCACCCGTGGCCCTCGGGCGTGAAGACGTGCAGGGGAATGCCCCTGTCGCCAAAGTTCATGACGACGGTCTTCTTGGCGACGTTCGAGCCCCTCACGACATGGGTCTCCTTGTTGGGAGCGGAGCGCCACGCGATCACGTCCACCGGCCCCGCCGGCGCCGGGCCGGCGGCGAGCTTCGCATGGGCGCGCGCGTAGACGCGCGGATCGAGCACGCGCTCGCGCTCGTCTCCCGGCACGGGCTTCAGCAGGAGCTTCAGCCCGTTGGGCTCCACGACCTCCCTAGATCCACGCTCAAGCACTTCAAGCTCGGAAGTGGGGTACTTCCTCTCCTCGGTGCCCATGGCTAGCCGATCTTCAGCTCGTCAAGCTTGGCGTCAAGCTTGGCCATCTCATCGGCGGAAAGCTCCCACTCGAACGTCTCGCAGTTCTGAATCGCGTGGGCGTCCGTGCGCACGCCAACGAGCGCGGTGCCCACGTACTCCTTCTGGGTGCTCCAGTTCACGGCGACCTGTGCCACGGGCTTGTCATGAGCCTCGGCGATCTCGTCCATGACCTTGAGCAGCTCCTGGACGCGCGAGAACTTGGGCTCCTGGAAGTAGTCGTAGAAGCCGCCACGAACATCGCCCTCCTCGAACTTCGGCAGCTCGCGGAACTTGCCCGACAGGATGCCCGCGCCAAGGGAGCCATAGGTGAAGGAGTCGATGCCACGCTCGTAGCCCCACTTGATAAGGTCCTCGGAGGAGCGGTCGACCATGGAGTAGGGCGGCTGCTGGACGTCGACCTGAGCGACCTTCTCGCACTCCTCGATCATCTCGGTCGTGAAGTTGGAGACGCCGATGTGGCGAATCTTGCCTTGCTCCTTGAGGAGCTGGAGGGCGCACATCGTCTCGGAGAACGGGGTCTTGGCGTCGGGCCAGTGCACGAAGTAGAAGTCGATGTAGTCGGTGCGGAGATTGCGCAGCGAGCTCTCGACCTCCCTCATGATGTTCTTGAACGAAGAGTCGCGGTCATAGCCGGCGGCGCTGGTGATCAGGCCAACCTTGGTCGAGAGCAGGTAGCTCTCTCGGTCGACGCCCCTGAGCGCGTTGCCGACGACCTTCTCGGACGCGCCGTTGCCATAGCACGGCGCGGTGTCAATGAGGTTGACGCCGTGATCGAGCATGGTGCGGATGGCGGACATGCTGGCGGCGTCATCGTTCTCACCAAAGGAGTCGCCGCCGATCGCCCAGGTGCCCACGGCGAGCTGGGAGACGTCAACGTCGGAGTTCTTGAGGTGCGTGTAGCGCATATTCTCTCCTTCTAATGGGGCGGCACGCGTCGAATGTCCTCGATCGCGTGCCGCCAGGAATTGCCTTGAACAGGCTTCGGATGATCCGGAAACCGCCTTACACGATGCCCACGAGGCCGAGGACGAGCGCCAGAACCATGATGCCGACCAGGATGATGTTGACGTTCACGTTCTTCTTGCGCAGGAGCCAGAGGACGACGAGCGTAAGTCCCAGAGGCACGATGCCCTTGAAGATCGAGTCGAGGTAGGTCTGGATCATGACGGGGTCGGAGTCCTGAACCGGAATGGACAGGATCGTGTTGAATTGGACGTTCGCCGCGGTCATGGCGCCGATCATCACCAGGCCGATCGTGGAGGTCGCCTTGGTGATGAGCTTCATGAGACCACCCTCGTACATCTCGGAGATGAAGTTGGTGCCCATGCTGAAGCCGAGGTAGGTCATGAAGTATCGGCAGAGGATCGACGGGATGTTGTAGATCAGCAGGAACATGATCGCGCCGAGGGGCGAGCCGCTCATGGCGAGGTTAATGCCGATGCCGGCGGCGATAACACGCAGGACGCCCCAGAAGATTGCGTCGCCGATGCCGGACATCGGGCCCATCAGGGAGACCTTGATACCGTCGATGGACTCGGTGTCGAAGTCTTCGTGCTGCGAGTTCTCCCTCTCCATGGAGGCGACGAGGCCCATGGCGAACGTGCCGACGTTCTGGGTAATGTTGTACCAAGTCGTGTGACGCTTCATGGCGTCGGCACGAGCCTCGGGGTCATCGGCGTAGTAGCGGTTAAGCGCGGGCTGGACGGAGTACAGCCAGCCGTCGGCGCCAGCCTTGACGGAACCGCCGGCGCAGGAAGCGAACACGGAGAAGGAGCGCAGGAAAATGCTGTTGAGCATCTTCTTGTCTTCAGGGCTCACATTCTTGGTCAGGTTGCTCATGCGAAGAAATCCTCCTCGTCGCTGGTTACAGAGTCGCCGGAAACGGCCTGGGTGGCCACTCCCTTCTTGGTGAGATCGAAGATCTCCTTGTCGCGGAGGGCGGAGGCAACCGCGATGATGACACCGAGAACTGCGATGGCGATCATCGGGAGGCCGAGGTACTGGTAGAGCGTAAAGCCCAAGAAGAAGTAGATGCTGAGCTCGGTGCTCCACAGCATCTGGAGCAGGAGCGCCATACCAACGGCGGGCAGGAGGGCACCCACGGCGTTGAGGCCGCTCATGACATTGGCCGGAATCTGGTTGACAATGGCGGCAACGGGCTCGGCGCCAAGGTAAACGCCGAGGAAGGCGATGAGGCCAAAGGCGGCGTACTTAACGAACCAGAGAACGAAGTGCTGAAGCGCGAGGCCCTTCTCGTTGCCCTCGGCGGCCATCTTGTCAAAGGTGGCTGCGAAGAACGCGAGGAACACGTTGTTCATGAAGATCGAGAGAAATGCGGTGACGACGCCCACGGGAACGGCCAGTGTGATGGCGGCACCCTGGTCGATACCAGCGCCAACGGTGAAGGCGACGGCGAGGGCGGTCGCGGTAACAGGCTCGGCGGAGATAGCGCCACCAATGTTAACCGCGCCCATGAAGATCGCCTCGAGAGAGGCACCGATGATGACACCGGTCTTGACGTCGCCCATCAGGAGGCCCGCAACGAGACCTACCACGAGAGGACGCTCGATCATGCACTGACCGAGAACCCAGTTGCCGCCGTAGCAAATCAGCACGGTCAACCAGGCCATTATTGCCAACCCAACCATTTGACTTCCTTTCTTTCATTTCATTTGGCCGCCTGGCCAAATCCCCTTATTTCCCCGCCGCCTCGATCAGACTCTTGAGAGGAGTCTTGGGATTGGACGGGATAAGCTGATGGAAAACCGGAATACCCTGCTCGCAAAGCTCCTTCGCGGCCTCGAGCTCATCCGGGTTGAGCATGATCGTGGAGTTGAGGGCGACCTTGCTATCCGGATCGGACTTGTCGAAGCGGCCGACGTTGGCAACGTTCACGCCCTCAATCTTGCCCGGCGCGCCCTTAACGAGCTCAAGCACGTCACGCACGCAGTTGGTGAGCGCGAAGATGCGCATGGAGTCCGCGCGCGGATCGTTCGCGATGCGGCAGGCATCCGGAACGTCCTTGACGAGGAGTTTCTGGCCCGCCGGCGTACCCATGGAAAGCGTCATGCGAAGGGCGTCGCTCTCCACGGCGTGCTTGTTGGCGACGATGATCCTGGTGGTGTTGAGCTCCTTGGTCCACACCAGGGCGACCTGTCCGTGAATCAGACGGTCATCGACTCGAACCTGAACAATCATTGCTTCCTCTCTCTACTTGTTAGTACTCTCTAATCAAAGAAGTCTCCCTCGGACTCCTCGTTGTCCGCGGCCTTGCTCGGAGGCTCGACGACCTGCATCGTCGCCCTCGCCAGCTCGACGCTCTGCTTGATCGAATCTGCCGTGACCGGCTCGGCGCCGAGGAGCGTCTCGATCACGAGGCCGAGGTTCATACCGGTGACGTGGACGATCCCGCGCTTCTCCGGCTCCATAAGGACGACCTTCTGGAAGACGGAACCACCGTAGATGTCGGTGAAGATGATGGCCTCGTCCTCAGGGCCCACCGAGTCAATAAAGGCCTGGATGCGAGGGGTGAAATCGGAGTCGTCCACGTAGCAGTCAACTGCCTCCACCATGTCCGCCATGCCGGTCAGGATTCCGATCGAGCTCCTGATTCCGCTTGCGAGGTGGCCGTGCGACGCGACAAGAACTTTCTTCATCGAGTCTCTCCTAGAGCGAATAGTGGTTGGGGTTCAGAAGCTGGATCTTGCTGACGACGAACGCGCGCATGTCGGGGGCGGCGTCCATCAGGAGGCCTATGCCGTTGCCGTCGTTCTTACCGGAGTTGATGTCCTTCTCGAAGGCGCGGTACATGGAACGGAAGTACTCCGTGGCGATGTTGAACTTACTCATGCCGAGGTTCACGGCCTCCTGGAGCTGCTCGTCGGGGATGTCGGAGCATCCGTGCATGACGAGGGGGACGCTGACGGCCTCCCTGCAGGCCTTGATGCGCTCCATGTCGAGGTTCGGGACCTTGACATAGGGGCCGTGGGCATTGCCGACGGCGATGGCGAGCGAGCCGCAACCGGTGCCCTCGACAAACTCCTCGGCGAGGTTCGGGTCGGTGTAGTGGTCGCTGTTCACGAAGTCGTTGGCGTCAGAGCCGTTGCCGACATGGCCGAGCTCGGCCTCGATGTCGACGTCGAAGATCTTGGCGACCTGGACGACGTCCTTCGTGAGCTGGAAGTTCTCCTCATAGGGAAGTGAGGAGCCGTCGACCATGACGGATGGGAAGCCGGCCTTGACGCCCTTGACGGCGATCTCGTAACCAGCGGAGTGATCCTGGTGGACGGCGACGGGCACGCTCGCGCGCTCGGCGTAATAGCGGGCGGCGAAGGCGATGATGTCGAGGGCGCAGTGGTCCTCGAAGCCAGGCCAGTACTGGATGATGATGGGCATGTGCTCATCCTCGGCGGCCTGGATCGCATAACGGATGGTCTCCGTATTGATGACGTTAATCGCGGGCACGCCATAGTGGTGCTCGGTCGCATGTTGAAGAAGCTCGTTGACCTTGATGAGTGACATCTTTGTCTTCCTTTCACCTGAATAATCATTGGATCGGACAGTTCTCAGCTCGTCAGCTGGTTGAACACGAAGCGAAGCGCGAGGCAGGCAGGCGCTTGCGAGGCGCGGTGGAGCCTATGCGGCCGCCTGGCCCTCAGGCTGCGGCGCCGCGCTTCGACGCCATAGCACGTACGCCACAAGAGCAGCGACTGCAGCAATCGTTGAAGCGAGGGCGAAGGCCAGGAAACCCGCGTGCGTGCCGAGCGCATCGCACGCCCAACCGCCAAACAGGTTCGCAACCACGACGGACAGACCGCTCTGGACCATCGCGAAGGCGCTCTGACCTCGAGCGCGACAATCCTCGTAAGTGTGGTTGGCAATGTAGGTAACGCAGGAGTAGTAGACGGTCATGTAACTCACGCTCTGCAGCAGCTGGCCGCAGACCATGACCGGGACGATGCCGGTGCCCACAAGCACGAGCCTGAGCGCCGCCATGAAGCAGGAAAAGATCAGGAGGTTCATCTCGCCGAAGCGCCTGACCAGCTTGGAGGAAACGAGCAGGATGGGGATCTCGCTCGCAGCGGAGACCGCACTCAGGACGCCCACGAGGTTCTGACCCTCGCCAAGCTCGACCGCGTAGCGGCCCAAGAACGCCCCGATGAAGCCAATCGCGGCCGAACTGATGAAGGCGAAGACCAAGACGAAGGCGATCTCATTGCTGGTGAACAGCGAGAGGAGGCCCTTTCCGTGGGAGACCTTGGGATCGTCCGCGGCATTGGCGCGAATTCCCGCCTCGGGGAGGCGCCACATGTGAGCCGCGAAGACCACCAGCGCGGCGGAGACCACCGTGAACTGGATTTGAGGAGCCATGTCGAGCAGCCGACCGACGATCAGGACGACGATGGCATAGCCGATAGTGCCACCCATGCGAATGCGAGAAAAGTCCAGGCCAGAGCGATCCGCGAGCTCGATGACGAGGGAGTCGCTCAGGGGCAGGAGCCCCGAGAAAAACGCCGAGAACGCAAAGGTTACGAGAAGGACCGGGACGAACGTCGACGCCAGGTAATACAGCGGAGCGAGTACCGCCGCCGCAAGGCAGAGGATCACGATGACCGCGCGGCGGCGCCCGAGCTTGTCGGCAATCGTCGACCAGAGCGGCTGGATGGCGAGCGCACACACCGGGGTCGCCGCGAGGAGGATGCCGGTCTGGGCTGCGTTGAGGCCGAGGCTCGTGTAGTGAGCGGAGAGGAACGGCGAGTACACGCCCGCGCAGACCCAGTAGAGGACGTTCGCGAAGAACAGCGAAGTCATGTTTGCGTTTGTCCTGGCGTTGTGCATCGTGCTTCTCCCTTCTTGCTCGCCGGGTGCCTGTCTGGGCTTCGAAGTGATTCGCCATCTAGCGTGAAACGAAGTTGCGAGGCATGGAACAATGTTCTGTTGTTTCATCGTTTTCGTGCTGTTGTTTCACGGCTCATAAGATAGCAGCTCAAGATGAGATTGCGCCGGGGAAGCACCGATTTACCGTGAACGGTAGGAAATCAGCGGTGAAACGCTATTTCACCGCTTATGAAACATTTTGCTTTATTTTCACCTCTCTTGACCTAAGATACAAAGCAAACTAGGGCCAAGGAGTAACCATGGATAAGACAGGAGATGTGCTCAGCCACATCTGCGCGGTCATGAGCAGCCTATCCCCCTCGGAGAAGGCAATCGCAACGTATGTGCTCGACCACCCGTCGGACGTCGCAACGATGACCGTCCGCGAACTCGCCGCAGAAACCGGTACGTCACCGGCGTCTGTTTCGAGGTTCGCAAGGACGCTTGACTACCGAACCTATTCGGACATGCGTCTGGCGCTTGGCATATCCATCAGCAGGGCCTCCGGCGAGGAAAAGGCCACGGGCGGCAAGGTTACTCTGGACGACATCGAGGGCTCCATTAAGTACGTCCTGTCTCACAAGGTCAAGGAGCTCTCCCAAACCGCCTCGCTCATTGACTCCGATGACTTTTCGACAGTCGTCAATCTGCTCCACAACGCCAACCTCGTCCTGATTGCGGGCGTCGGCAACTCGATTAGCATGGGCGTAAACGCGGCGTTCAAGCTCTCACAGGTTGGAGTCAGGGCGTTTTGCCCCAGTACCACCGATGCCATGGTCTCCGCCGCAACCAGCCTCAAGGAGAATGACATCCTGCTCGTCATTTCGACGTCCGGATACTCGAAGCGCCTCGTCAACATATTCGACTCTGCCGAGGATTCGAACACCCCCATCATCATGATCACAGACAACCCAGATACGCCGCTCGCGAAGCGTGCCACGTATATCATCCGAGCCATCTCGCGAGATCAGGCCATCACCGGAACCGAGGTCGCCTTCTCGCACAGCTCGATCAACTTCGTCATCGAGCTGCTGTTCCTCTTCCTGACCTCTTGCTGGGATGACCCGGTAGAGTTTAACAGGATCATCTCGAAGAATCTCTTGGGAGACAGGCAATACAGCTAGGACGACGCACACCGGCGCACCGACGCCCAGACCGAAACGGGAGGACCCCTTGATAAAGCTCATCCTCGCAGACATGGACGGGACCCTGCTGCCGTTTGGCTCAAGGGTCGTATCGGAGCGCACGCACAGCGCGATTCTTTCGGCGCTTGATGCGGGCATCGCGTTCGGCCCCGCAAGCGGCCGCGACTACGCCGACCTGGCCGATGCCTTTGACGGCGACACGCGCTGTTTCTCGACCGGCATCATGGCCAACGGAAAGAAGGTCTTCTCCAGCGGCGAACTCGTGTTCAAAAAGACGCTCTCGACGGAGGTCCTCGTCAAGCTCGATAGCGCCGTACGCCCCTACGCGGGGACGTCACTCTGGCTAGTCGCCGATGTCGATGAGACAGGCAAACGCTGCGAGCAGTTCCTCTGCGCCGTCGAGCCTGGCGACGAATTCGCCCTGGAAATCGTTAAGGACTCCGGAAGAGACATGGCGCTCGGAGACGTGCCCACGAACCGTGACGTCATCACCGCCGGCATCTTCGTCAACGTCAGCTCCGCCCCGACGGAAGTCGTTCGGAGTCGATGCAAGGAAGCCTGCCCAGAGCTTGATTTCCCCTCGCCCGTCCCATTCTTCCTCGATGTTGTTCCGGCTGGCTGGAGCAAGGTAAACGGACTCGACGCGCTTCTCGGCAGCCTTGGGGTCACGCTGGACGAGGTCGCTTTTATCGGAGACTCGGAAAACGACGTGACGCTCCTCGAAAAGGTGCCGAACTCCTACGCAGTCGCGGGCGCGATGCCAGAGGCGAAGGCCGCGGCCCATCACCTGATCGGGGACGCAGCCGAGGACTCCGTCGCGAAGCTCATCGAACAGATTGTCCAGCAGCGAGGCTAGGGTTCCGTCAGCGTGGCATGCGCCGCGTGCCTCGTCATCCATTCGTGGCGCGCTACCTCGTGACGATCCAGAGCGTGGCCATCGTCGCGACGCCGATGCCTACGATGAGCGCGGCCCACAGGACGCGGACCACGAGGTTCATGTCGCCCGCCACCACCATGTCGTTCGCGTGCCAGAACCAGCTCTCGTTTGCCTTGCGCATGATGCCCTCCCTTAGCCTCGATTACGCCATCTATGGCCGAGCAATCGCAGGTCGCGTGCCATGGATTTGCCCTACGCCCAGCTTTCAGTTCTGTAAGGCGGCGGGAGCCTGTGCGAGGCCCCGAGTCCTGAGGCTGTTGCAATGAAAATGGGAATCAAGGAGCACGCATCAATCATATGGGTTCCTTTCGAGGATAAGGGCAAACGGAGCATCCATCATATAATGGAGCGACGCAACCAGAGAGGTCACCCATGGAATTTTACGCAAGCTGCCCCGAGGGCTTTGAGTCCGCACTCGCCGACGAGCTTAAACGGCTCGGGCTTTCGCATGTACGCCGCCTTAAGGGCCGCGCCACGTTTGAGGGCGAGCTTGAGCAAGGCCTTCGCGCGTGCCTGTGGTCGCGCCTGGCCAGCCGCGTGTTTGTGGTACTCGGGCGCTTTGAGGCGCAAGACGCCGACGAGCTGTACGACGGCGTTTACGACATTGCCTGGGAAAACATCGTCCGCCCCGGCGCCACGATTGCCATCACCGCCCGCGGCGTGACCGAGCAGCTGCGCAACACGCGCTTCTCGGCCCTGCGCGCCAAGGATGCACTGTGCGACCGCCTGGCCGAGACCACGGGCCGTCGCGCCGATGTCGATGCTGCCGACCCCGATGTCCACCTGCTGCTTTCGCTGCGCCAACGTCGCGCGAGCATCAGCCTAGACCTTTCAGGCGACCCGCTGTTCAAGCGTCTGCCGCCCGCGGCGACCCGCGCTGGCGAGGGCACGCACGTGCTACGCCCCGACTACGCCGCCCTGGTGTTGGCGCAGGTCGGCTGGACCGCGCTGTGCGAGCGCGAGCTGACGGCCGACGACTACGAGAACGAGGCTCTACCCACGTTGATCGACGCCTCGTGCGCCGGCGGCGGCCTGCTGCTGGAAGCCGTGAATATTCTGAACGACCGCGCCCCGGGCGCCGCCCGCGAGCGCTGGGGCTTTGAGGGCTGGCAGCTGCATGATGCCGACCTGTGGGAGCGGCTGCGTGCCGAGGCACGCGAGCGCGAGACGGCAGCGCGCGAGCGCCAGGCGCGCATCGTTGCCGTAGATGCTGACCCCGCCGCACGCAAGACCGCTGAGCGCATGGTTACGTGTGCCGGCTACAAGCGCTTTGTCGATTTTTGCGCCGCCAAATCTGCCACCGTACTGGACCACGCGGGCGCCGTCGCCGGTGCCGCCCTCGTCGCGGATACGACCGAGACACCGCTGTCGCTTATGCATGACGCCATGACGCTGGTCGGCGAGCTGCGTCGCGCGCCCGAGCTTACCGCCGCGCCGGTCGCCGCCCTCACCCGCGACGGCCTTATGGCCCGCGCGCTCCATGCCGAGCCCGTGCGCTCCATTGCCGTCATGCCCAACAACGAAGAGGCGACTATCGAGGTTTGGCCCTCGCTCGACCACGCCGCCGCAGCGTTTGAGGCTGCGACCAACGCAGATGCCGAGGAGCAGACCGCAAATGCCCAAGACGAAGCCGCCGACGCCCCCATGCCCGAGCCCGCCGCCACGCTCGACCTAGGCGACGGCAAGCCGCTGCCCGTGCTCATCCCCGAGTCGGAGCAGTTCGCCAACCGCCTGCGCAAGAACGCCCGCCTGCGTCGTAAGTGGGCCAAGCGCGAGGGCGTGAGCTGCCACCGCGTCTACGATGCCGACCTACCCGACTACTCCGCCGCCATCGACCTGTACGAGGGATGCCCGCAGACGCCGGGCCGCTGGCTCGTCATCGCCGAATACGCCGCGCCCAAGACCATCGACCCCGCGCTGGCCCAGGCCCGCATGCTCGATATCTTGGCCATCGCGCCGCGCATCCTGGATGTTCCGGCCGAGCACGTGCACGCCAAGGCACGCATGCGTTCGCGCGGCGGCTCGCAGTACGGCAAGCAGGGCGCCGGCAAGGGCGGCTCGGGCGAGCGCGCCAACATCGCGCGCCGTCGCCTGCCGCTCATCGAGGAAGGCGGTCTTACCTTTGCCGTCAACTTTGACGACTACCTGGACGTGGGCATCTTCTTGGACCACCGCGTCACGCGCGATCTGGTGCGCGAGCACGCCAAGCAGGCACGCCGCTTCCTCAACCTGTTCGCCTACACCGGCACCGCTACCTGCTATGCGGCCGACGGCGGCGTCGAGGAAACCGTGACGGTCGACCTCTCCAACACCTACCTGGACTGGGCCGAGCGCAACATGCGCCAGAACGGCTTTGTGGGATCGCAACACCACTTTGTGCGCGACGACGTGCTCGCCTGGATTCGCGACCAGCGCCAGACGCGCAACCGCTGGGACCTGATCTTTGTCGATCCGCCCACGTTTTCGAACTCGTCCAAGATGGGCCGCCGCACCTGGGATGTTCAGCGCGACCATGTTGAGCTTTTGGCCGGCGTATCGCGCCTGCTCGCACAGGGCGGCCATGCCATCTTTAGCTGCAACCTGCGAGGCTTCCGCCCCGAGACACGCAAGCTCGCACGCGCGGGCGTGGTGCTACAGGACATAACGGCGCAGACCATCCCCGAGGACTTCGCACGCAACCAGAAGGTGCACCATTGCTATATCGTGCGCCGCCTGCCCATCGAGGACGCCATGGCCGAGGTCGGCTTTAGCGCCGAGGAAATTGCCGAGCGAACCGAGGAGCTGCGCAACCCCGAGGCCCGCAAGCCCCGTGCGGCAGTACCCGCGCACGCGCAGGCCGGCAACGGCAAGTCCAACTTTGCCGGCAAACCCTCCCCCGCCGGCAAGCCCAAAAAGAAGAAGTTCTACGCCAGCAAGCCTAAGGGCAGATAACAAAGTTGCGGTGGAATACGGACTGTTTTGCCTGGAATTAGGCAAATTTAGACCGTATTTCACCGCAACTCATATTGGGATGGCGGGTGCCGTCCTACCCTTGGATGACCAGGCGGTAGCCGATACCCACGTGCGTCTGGATATAGCGCGGGTGCGCGGGGTCGGACTCGATCTTTTTGCGCAGTGTGCCCATAAAGACACGCAGGCTCGCCAGGTCGCTCTTGGTCGCCGTACCCCAAATCTCGTGCAGGATAAATTGGTGCGTCAGCACCTTGTCGGCGTTGTGCGCCAGCAGGCACAAGAGCTTGTACTCGATCGGCGTCAGATGCAGTTCCTCGCCATCCATCGTGGCGATGCCGGCATCAAAATCGATATGCAGCTCGCCGGTATCGAACGAGCCCTCGGAGGCAACGCCGCCCGTTTGCGCATACGAAAGGCGCCTGAGCGTCGTGCGGATGCGCGCGAGCAGCTCCTCGACCGAAAACGGCTTAGTCAGGTAGTCATCGGCACCGGCATCGAGCGCTCGGATCTTGTCCGCGTCCTCGCTGCGCGCCGAAACCACGATGATCGGCATGCCCGACCACGTGCGCACCGACTCCACCACCTTGACGCCGTCCATATCGGGCAGGCCCAGATCGAGCAGCACAACGCTCGGCGCCTGCGACGAAGCGGCGGCGATGGCGGCGTGGGCGGTCTCCACAGCCATATGGCGCAAACCGTGCGCCTCGAGCGCGGCGACGATAAGGTTGCGGACGGCGGGATCGTCCTCAACGACCAAGATGAGCGGTTTCACGGCAGAGTTCGGCACAGCGCTACTCCTTATCAAACGAAACGTCGGCGGCGGGAAGCTCAATCGTAAAGACCGAACCGTGCGGGTCCGCCGCGGTAACCTCTATGCTACCGCCATGTGCCAGCGCAATGGAGCGGCAGAGCGAAAGCCCCAAGCCCACACTGCGGCAGCTGTCGGCCAGGCCATGGTTGGCGGTGTAGAACGACTCAAAGATTCGCTCGCGGTCCTCGGGCGCAATGCCCGGGCCATCATCAGCAACCGAGCACGCCACGTGCCCATCGTCGACGCCAATCGAGATCACGATATGCGAGCCCGCGGGCGTGTAGGTGATGGCGTTGTTCACCAGATTGACCACCAGCTGCACCATCAGGCGCGCGTCGACGTTGACAAGCGCCGGCTCATCGCACGCCACCACCTTAAGGTCGTGCTCGCGCACGGCCGGGTTTACGTGGCGCAGCGCCTCCTCGACGATATCGTCCATGAGCTCGAGCGTAGTCGACAGGCGCATACCGCCACCCTCGAGCTTGGTGATGGCGAGCAGGTTCTCGACGGTGGCGTTGAGCCATTGCGCGTCCGAGCGAATGGATAGGAGCATGCCGCGGCGTGTCTGGTCGTCGAGCACGGCCGTGCCGGTCGAGCCCTGGTCGAGCAACACGTCGGCATTACCCGAAATACTGGTGAGCGGCGTACGCAGGTCGTGCGAGATGGAGCGCAGCAAGTTGGCACGCAGCTGTTCGTTTTTGGCGAGCACCGCCGCTTCCTCGCGAGCCTCCATGGCGCGGGCGCGATCGAGCGCCAGCTCGCCTTCGCTCACGATGGCATCGGCAAGCGTCCGCTCCTCGGGCGTCAGCGCATCGGGCTCGGCGACAATGGCGAACACCCCCACCACCGAGGCGGGATCGCCCGCGCGCACCATGGTGTCGCCCGAGCGCACGGTCAGGTATATGCCGTAGAACGCCGAGGCGCCATAGGTGGCATCGAGCGGCGTTCCCACATAGGCGGACGCCGAGAGCCGCGGCGGCATCTGCGGCGCCAGCTGGTGTACCGGCGCGGCATCGCCCACGGCCGTGTACGTCGTGCGCGGCAGCAGGTCATCGTTATCGGCATCGGCGCTATACCACACGACCGGACAGTCCGAAAGACGCGCCAGCTGCGTTGCCATAGCGTGCACAATCTGTTGCTGATCGCCACACCGCTGCAGCATGCGGTTGGTCTCGAGCACCATCTGCGTGCGACGGTCGCTGGCGGCGGCCTGCGCCAAGGCGCGGCGCAGGGCCAGCGCGATCGAGCTCGATACGAGCGAGACCGCAAACATGATAAAGAACATGCCGGGATAGACGCGGTCGATAAACGACAGCGCGTAGCGCGGGTCGACAAACAAGAAGTTGTAGAGCGCCACGGCGGCAGCCGAGCTCAGCAGGCAGTACAGGCGGCTCCAGGTAAAGAAAGCGCACAGCTGCACGGCAAACACATAGACGATCATGATGCTCGGCGCGAGCCCCGGATGGTCGAGCAGCGCGCCCACAATCGTCGCCGCGGCTAGCAGCCCCGCCGATACGCAGGCGTCATACAGAGGACTGCGACGCGTCAGCGTTGTACGCCGCCACCAAAAGTTCTCGGCAATATCGCCGTCCGCACGGACGTCCATCAGCGCCCCGCCCCTCTCTCAAAAACAAAAACCACCACAAAGGGGACTGGCACCTTTGCGGTGGTGGCCTCCTTGTGGTGGTTTCAAGTGTATAGCCTTTGCAGCCTGCGGTCGCTAGACAAACAGCAGACGTCGACTACGGACGCTCGTCGGGAGCCAGGCGCTGCATCTTGCTCACGGCCTTAAACTTGGTGAACAGCGGCACGTACTCAAAGCTCACGTTGGAGTTCTCCAGGCCGTACCAGCGCGCAGGCGTGCCGGCGGCGCGGCGGATGATGTACTTGAGCGTGATGGCCGTACGCTCGCTGGGCTCCACGTCGCTTTCGGGCGCCAGCAGCTTGCGGATCATGACGAACTTAAACGTACCGATGTTGCCCGGGTCCTTGTAGACCGAGTAGTCATGCGTCTGCGCCGGCAGCTCGCCGCTGGCAGCCAGATCCTGAACAACCTGACGCAGGTAAGCATTGACGCGCTGGTTGATCTTGTAGCCCAGATACAGATGCACGCGGAACACGTAGTCGGTGCCGAACGTCTCGACCGAGTAGGCAAAGGTATGCGGCTCCTCCATGGTCTCGACATTCACGAACCACCAGGCACGAGCGCGCTTGGGGTGCTTATCCAAAATCGAGTAGACGATATCGCGGTCGATATAGTCGGTGTTGGTGTCCTTGGTCAGGTACACGATGTTGTCGCTCATGAGCTCGTAGCGATCGTCGTCGCGCAGGCGCTTGAGCTGCGGCAGATAGCTGCGCAGCGGCAGCAGCGTAAACTGACGCCGCTCGACCGCCGTGCCGTTGTACCAGCACACCATAATGCCCATGATGAGTGCAGCCATAAGGATGGTGAAATAGCCGCCGTGGAAGAACTTGGTGAGCGAGCTCACAAAGAAGAAGCCCTCGAGCATGAGGAAGAAGACGGCAAAGATCCACGGCGCAACCTTGAGCTTGCGCTCCACGTGCAGATAGAAGAAGAGCAGCAGCGTCGTGCACATCATGGTCAGGGTAATAGCCAAGCCGTACGCAGCCTCCATGTGCGCCGAGTTCTGGAACAGCAGCACCACGATGACGCAACCCACGAGCATGACGTTGTTGACCATGGGGATGTAGAGCTGGCCCTTGGTCTCGGCAGGATAGAAGACCTGCATATGCGGCATGAGGTCCAGGCGGCTGGCCTCGGACACCAGCGAGAATGCGCCGGTGATGAGCGCCTGCGAGGCGATGATGGCCGCGACGGTGGAAAGGCCGACGGCAAAGGGGCGCAGACCCGGGGCGAGCATCTGGTAGAAGGGGTTGAGGTCGGCGATACCCATGAGCTCCGGGTTGCCGGCGTTGTTGATAAGCCACGCGCCCTGGCCCATGTAGGACAGCAGCAGGCAGCACTTAACGAACGGCCAGGTGGCATAGATATTGCCGCGGCCCACATGGCCCATGTCGGAATAGAGCGCCTCGGCACCGGTGGTAGCGAGGAAGCAGCTGCCCAAAATCATGATGCCCGCATGGTTGTTGGGGCTCAGCAGAAAAGCGATGCCACGCAACGGGTTGAGGCACAGCAGCACCGCGGGATACTGGCAGACAAAGAACAGGCCCGTGCCGCCCAGGAACAAAAACCACAGCGTCATGATGGGACCGAAGGCGTGACCGATCTTGGCCGTGCCGATGCGCTGCACCAAGAAGAGCGCGATGATGATGGCAAGCGTGATGGCGACGACACGACCCTGGTCGTCACCGAGCACGGCATGGACCGCCGGGATGGTGCGCAGGCCCTCGATGGCCGTGGTGACGGTAACGGCAGGCGTCAGGATGCCGTCGGCGAGGAGCGCCGCGCCGCCCAGCATGGCGGGGATGATGAGCCACTTGCCGCAGCGCTTGACCAGGCTGTACAGGGCAAAGATGCCGCCCTCGCCGTGGTTGTCGGCGCGCAGCGAGATCAGCACGTACTTGACGGTCGTCAGCAGCGTGACCGTCCACACGACAAGGGAGAGCGCGCCGAGCACGAACTCCTGCGTAACGCTTCCGATGCCGCCGTTGCCGGCAACGAGCGCCTTGGTTACATACATGGGGCTGGTGCCGATATCGCCATACACCACGCCCAGCGTGACGAGCATCGCCGAGATGCTCACAGGAATCGCAGCGTGCGAGGCTACTTCCTTTGCCTTTTGTTCCATAAGCCGGTTTCCTCCCAATTTTAACGTTCGACGGGATTATATGTAATCAGCCCATATTTTAATGGCACCGTTTTCCCAGCTAGATAAACATTTATGCGGCCTTTAGGCCACCGCGGCGATATGGAATGTGACAAAGGGACGCCCCCTTTGTCACATTCGTCATTTTCCGAGCCAGTTTTTGAACCACCACTCCATAGAGCGGCTCATCTCGGCCATAAAGGGGCTCGTGTGCTTACGGGTGTAGATGTCGATGACGCGCTCGCCCACCTCGCGGGCGTGCGGGCGAAACATCGCATCCATCTCGGCCACCTGCGCATCCATCGTCGCGGCGTCGGCGCGACAATAACGCTCCTCGTGCACCAGGTTCACCACGGGATGCGCGATTGCCGGGCGCTCCTTACGGGGCGTGCCGATGATGAGCATCGACAGCGGCATGGTATAGGCAGGCAAGTCCAGCAGTGCGGCAACTTCCTCGGCGTTCTCGACGATATCACCGATGTAGCAGCTCCCCAGCCCCAGGGCCTCGGCGGCAACCACGGCGTTTTGAGCGGCGATCACGGCATCCTGCGCCGCGATGGCAAAGTCGCCCAAACCCGGCGCGGGGCGGGGCGCCTTGCCCGTGCGCTCGACAAACTCGGGCTCAAAGCAGCCCACGTGCTCAAACAGATCGATCCACTTGGCATAATCGACCACAAATATAAGTGCCCAGGGCGCCTTGGCGATCATGGGCTGGTGATCGCACAGGTCGGCCAGACGGTCCAGCGTAGCCTGCTCGCGAATGCTCACGATGGAATACATCATCATGGCGCCCGCCGACGGCGCGCGACTCGCCGCATGCAAGATCGCCGCCCGCTGCTCGTCGGTCACCGCCACGGGACGGCCGTCGTCATCGCGCGCAAAAGCGCGCGTGGACGAGCGGTGCTCCAAAATGTCCAGTACCGCGTTGCCCGTAGTCTCGACCGGATAGCCGTACGTATCCACGCCCGCAGCTCCGTCGCCGCCCATGTCCGCCTCGCAAACCTGCTCGCTCATCGCCCTACCCTCGCCATTTCTTTAAGAAGCCTTTACGTTTCCGTGTAATTCCCGTCCATTATCGCGCAGGTCGCCACTACATTGCGCCACACCGCCACACGCGCGCGTTAATATGGCTGGTTGTTGTGCGCAGCCACCAATTGCTGCGCATATCTTGGTAACAATCGGGTAAATCCCCGCTTTCGTAGGTTTTAGTTTGTGAGGAGTCTCAGCATGTTCGCTGCCGCCATCTCGCTCGTCGGTCTTGCGGCGACCGTCTACCTTGTCTTGCGCGAGGCCAAGGCCATTCGCGCACAGTCGGGCACCGTTGCTAAAAGCGCTCTTGGGTGGAGCGTCGCCTTTGGCCTGTTCCAGCTCTTTTTGACTGTCTGGGGCGCTATTGGTCTCGTCGCGCAAAACGAGCCGCTCGCCTTTGTGATGCTCATCCTGACCAACGCCATCCTCACCGGCTGCGCTTGGGCCAGCATCGCCCGCGACCGCATCGCCCCGCGCGTCTTTGCGTTCGCCTCGGCCGACGCTCCCGCCCCCACTGGCAAGCTCGCCCGCCTGCGCGGCGCCTTTGTGGGCAAACCGCTCGTCGCCGCCGTCCTGTGCCTGCTGCTCGCCGGCGTCTTTGCGCTGCTGGGCATGGAGGTCTCGTCCAACCACGACTTTACCTGGGTCTACCCCCTGTGCATCCTGCTCGAGTGGGCCATCATCACCGTGCTCATGACCGGCCTGTTCTTCCTATTCCAGCGCCACGGCGCAGCTCCCGCGGTCCTGGCCTTTGCCCTCTTTGTCCTGGGCATTGCCGAGTTCTTCGTCATCACGTTTAAATCCATGCCCATCCAGCCGGGCGACCTTTCGGCCATCTCCACCGCCGCCGCAGTCGCCGGCAACGGCTACACCTTCTCCATCTCGCTGTTCTGCGTGTTGTCCATGGGCTTTACCGCCATCGCCATGCTGCTATGCGAGTACGCCGGCCTGGTGGCACCGCACCGTCAGAAGGGTGCCGCCAACGCCAAGCGCATGCTGCTCACCAACCTGCTCGTAGCGGTGCTGTGCCTGGGCGGCGTGACCGCGCATGTCACGCTCATCGACTACTACAACACTCTCGGCATCACCGTCTACACTTGGCGTCCGCTCGAGAGCTACTGGCGCGAGGGCTACCTGCCTGCCTTTATTAGTGCGGCGCAGTCCATCAAGCCGCCCAAACCCGCCGACTACTCCGTCGACGATGCCAAGGCCACGCTCAAAAAGTACGCCAAGGCCTACGACAAGTCCGACGCGGCCAAGAGCGACGAGCGCGCCGCCGCAAAGGAGCAGTTCGACAGCGAGAAGCCCACGGTCATCGCCATCATGAACGAGACTTTCTCGGACCTGTCCATCTACCAGAACATGCGCGCCGGCTACGAAGGTCCGCAGTACTTTAAGAACCTGTCCAACTGCCTCAGCCGCGGAAAGCTCTACGTGAGCGCCTACGGCGGCGGCACGGCCAATACCGAGTTTGAGTTTATGACCGGCAACTCCATGGCCAACCTGGGCTCGGGCGTGTACCCCTACACCATCTACAACATGGAAACGACCGGGAACCTGGCAGAGCAGTTCAAATCGCTCGGCTATTCCACCACGGCCATGCACCCCAACCACGCGACCAACTGGAACCGCGAGAACGTCTACAAGGACTTTGGCTTTGACCAGTTCCTGTCCATCAACGACTTCCAGGGTGCCGATACCCTGCGCGGCATGGTGACCGACCAGGCAACCTACGACAAGATTCTTGAGCTGCTCGACCAGAACGCCGATCCGCAGTTTATCTTCGATGTGACCATGCAGAACCACTCGGGCTACGACACGGGCCTGCTGCCGGTCGACAAGCAGATGCACCTGAACATCGATACGACCGACCTGGATGCCAAGACCGTCGAGGACGGTACGCTCTCCGATGTCGATGAGTATGTCTCGTGCATCGAACAGTCCGACCAGGCGCTGCGCTACTTCCTCAACGCCCTGAGCAAGCTCGACCGTAAGGTGGTCGTAGTGTTCTGGGGCGACCACCAGCCGTTCTTCCCGTCCAAGTTCAACGATAAGTGGTTTACCGGCGAGGATGATGCCACGCACCAGGAACGTCTGTGGCAGACCGACTACATCATCTGGGCTAACTACGACGTTGCCGGCTGCGACCAGACGAGCGAGGTCGACGACCTGTCCACCAACTACCTGTCCACGCAGCTTATGCAGCTGATCGGCGCACCGCTGACCGACTACCAGAAGGCGCATATGACGCTGCGCGAGTCGCTGCCCGCCATCAACTCCGTGGGCTACGAGGACGCCAGCCTGCGCTGGGCGCTCTCCTCCAACGTCACCGGTGACGACGCCGCTGCCGCAGCCGCCACCAAGGCGCGCGAGGATTACGCCAAGATGCAGTACTACGAGATGTTCCGCGACGGCAAGAACGTCTATACGGAGCACTTCCAGACCGAGGCCAACGAGACCGACCCCAACCTGGCGCCGGGTACGACCAAGATCAAGTAACGGGGTCGGGGGCCCAAATCGGCGGCAGGCGGAGGCGCGGGAAAGGTCTGCTGCTCAAACAGTCCTGCGCAAGACGGGGGCCACATTAAGTGGCCCCCTTTGCGTGCGGAA